>CALUOT010000001.1 GCA_944322355.1 uncultured Bacteroides sp.
GGTCGCGTATCGGGAAGTCCGTCACGCTTACCGCTTCCATAAAACCTTTGGACTCAAAGTGCACGTCCTCGCTTAGTCCCGGATTCATCCTCTCGTCCAGACTAATATGTATCTCCGTTGAAGTCTGGGATATCCCAACTAGGGAGAAGTAATCCAATATCTGTGTAGGCAGTACTATACTGGCCAACATGTTCAAATAATCGTTTTCCATGCCGCAAAGTAAAAGAATTAATCTTTAATCTGAAAAATCCCACCGTTTTTCTACTGACCCGGTTTTTCCCCTTGTGGGGATGCCGACTACCCTAACCAGCTAAACCAATAGGATACGTTCTACTTTCACAAGCAAAAACGATCTTGTAGCTGTTTCTTGTATTTTTTGGATATCTGAAGATCTGTCAATTGGTCAAAAGGCGGATACATCAGGCATTGTCCATCTTTTATCAACATCAGATAGTCGAGGTTAATGATATAAGATTGATGAATCTGTACAAAGTTCGTCAGATTCTTGGTAATTATTTCGGCGGTCATGCCTCGGCGTAAGCACATGGGAGGCTCGTTGCAGAAGATGACTTCCCATAACTTGCGTTCGGAAGAATGGCGGAAGAGACCAATGTCGGCTGAGTGTAGCACCCTCATTTCGTTAGTTGGAGTGAATACCATGAAGGCCTGTCCTCCTGGGCGTCGAATGGGCCAAGCTCCCTGCGTGGTGTTTTTTTGTTGTTGTCTGAAGCGTTCTAAAATGTTTTCCAGCTCTTTACTTTCGAATGGTTTCAGCAGATAGTCGAAAGCTGATTCCCGGATAGCCTGAATCATGTATTTATCGTATGCTGTATAGAATACGACTTTCATGGGCCATGTTATAGCATCACGCATATCCTGCAATAAGTCCATTCCAGTCATATCGGGCATTTCTACATCCAGAAACAGCAAGTCGGGATGCACTTTGGTGATTAGCTTCTTTCCCTGTTTGCCATTATGCGCCACTCCCTCGAGTTTAAAGTCGGGATGTTTCTCCAACTCGAAGCTCAAATTCTCCAGCGAAAGCTTGTCGTCGTCTACTATGGCTACCTTGTACAGATACATATTATTTCTTGTTTTCCGTGCGTGAAGATAAGAATTATCTTTGGCCAGTGCAAAACTGAAAATAGCCGATTCGTAACTATATGGCCAAAATCTGTGTTATTATGGCAAAATTCGCTACTAAGCTGTCAATTTTAAATTTCGTACCGATATGCGGAAGGGATTGAAAAAGCTACTCGACACCCGATTTCTCCCTGGGGTAGGGTTGCGTTGTGCACTTCGACATCGATGCCTTCTTTGTTTCGGCTGTTTAGTATCTGAATGGTTTGCATGACGACTTTCATGCCTGTACCTGTTCCCCGGTTGTGACTATTGGAACGATATCCTCCTCCATTGTCGGTTATTTCAATGCGGCATCGTTCTCCTTCCCGGCAAATGCTTATCCAAAGGTTGCGTTCTCCTTCTTTTTCGCGCAGGGCATGTTTCAGTGCATTCTCTACCGGGATTTGAATCAGCATGGAGGGAATCAGAAAACTTTCCGGATGAACTCCTTCACCTACGGTGATGGTCCAATGGAAATGCTCGCCCATTGAACGGGTTTCCAGTTGGATATAGGTCTTTACAAAGTCCAATTCTTCTTCCAACGTGACGCACAACTGCTCAGCCAGTTCCAGGTTGCGACGCATGAGTTTGATTAGCAGAGGTAGTCCCGTTTCTGCTACATCTTGGTTGCGGTTGGTCATCGCATGATTCAGTACGTTAAATATGAAATGAGGCGACAAACGGTTGCGGATGTTTTCCAGGCGTAAGGAAGAGATCGTACGGCGGTTTTCTTCTTGAAGCAAGGCGCGTTTCTTTTTACTATATAAATAGATGAATACAGCCAATAAAAGAACCAGCACGGCACCTACCACGACAATCAGTTGGGTTTGGCGAAGCTGTAAGACTTGGTTCTCTGCTTCACGAATCATGATGCGATGGGCTTGCAAGGTCGAATCTTGTTGATAACGTAAGGCCAAGTCGGCTGCACGCATGCTGACACGTTCGTTGCGGATGGAGTCGTCCAGCCGCTTGCTTCTTTCCAGGTAATCGTAGGCTTTACGGTAGTCGCCGGCTTCCTCATAATATTTCTGCAAGTAGTTGTAACGTATGTACACCATCTCGGGATCCATTTCAGGTGGTGTGACGCTTTGCTGCAGCACGTTTCGAGCCCGGCTTAGGTCTTTTTTCAGCAAAGAAAGTTCGATGGTTTGTGTGTCTAGATAATAGATGGCGGTGGTTACTCCTAGCTTTTCGAAGAAAATCCGGCATTCGGCCATGTAGTGGGCTGCCGAATCGGCTTCCTTGCGTTGCAGGTAGCAGTCGCTTAGGTTCAGTTTGGCCAGATTCTGCTCGAAAAGCATGTCGGGATATTGTCGGGCCAATTCGATACTCTGGCGGAAGTATTCCATAGCCTGCTGGTAGTCGCCCCGGTAATAATAGGACGTTCCCCGGTTGTTCAGATAAATGTACTTTTCGTAGGGAAGCATGCGGGTATAGTCGTGGGCAGCCAGATTAAAATAGTAATCACATTGCTCGAAGTCGCGCAATGTGGCATATACTTGTCCTAAACCATAGTGGATAGGAATCTTATGTACAGAAGGAAGATGAAGGGAGTCGCACAGGAACAAGGCACGGCGATACCAGGCGGCTCCTGTGTCCAAATGTCCCAGCCGGTAGCAGGCATCGGCCAGATTGATGAGGATGTCGGGTATGGACTCTTTATGATTCCCCTGCATTCGTTGTTCGTAAGCCTGTTGGAATGCTTGGCGAGCCGAGTCGGAATACCCGGTACGGGCATAGATGTTTCCCGCCATGTTGAGGCAGTCGGAATACAAATCGGCTCGTTGGGGACTGGAAGACTGACGGGAAACGAAGTCTTCAATCTGTCGAATCAGTATCCAGGCGGAATCGTATTGTGCCGTCATCAGATAGGTTTTCAGGGTCATGCCCAGGTAGCAGTATCGGACCAGACTGTCTTCCGTCGTTTCCATCCGCTGGCGAGCTTCGTCCCGCAACCAGCGCGGAGCCAATGAGATGGAGTCGGCGTGTGTAGCAAAGAAAGTCTCGTAGGTGGCCATTTCCGGCGAAACCGGTTGTGCGGTCTGATTATGGCAAGCAGAGAAAGCCAACAGGCAACACACGATACATAGGTATAATAGTCGGAGCATGCGATTGGGTTTAATGAACTTCGCTGCAAAGTTACGCAAATTTTATGGGATAGTCAATCCTATCTTGTTTTAGTGTCTCTACCTATCGGATGCGTTGTTAGCTGGCCTCACCCGGGGAGTTTCGTCCCTTGGGGTGGGGAGTGTAATAAGTTCCACCGCTGGTGGAACCTGGTTCCGGTGCTGGTGGAACTTAGTTCCGGTGTCGGTGGAACTTACCTAAGGTGCCGGGTTAGGCCCGGTGAGGTGGGGAAGAAGGTGAGGTCAGCCGCGGAGTTGCCTATCCATATCGGTCATACCTCGCCTGTGGGTACGTACCAATAATCTCGCCCGTCTTCTCCTTCTTGCAAATATCCTTCACTGGGCACTTGTTGCCATGCGCACAAGACGTTCATATAGTCGGGAAACGGCCCCACGGCACACATGATGGCGCATCCCCAGCATAATGAAGCCAATGTTTGGGCATCGGCTGGGCAGAGCAGGAAGATAATCCAGGGGATGATACAGAGCAGCATGGGTAGCAGGCACATGACGAAGTAGCGGTTTCGGCGGATAGGCGCTCCGCAATCCATATAGAAAAGAAACCGTTTGTAAAGCACGCCGATATGTGCCGTGGCATTCCGCGGATAGACCCAGGCGTGCAGGCACTCGTGCACTACGCCCAGCAGCAAAGCCAGTGCCATGCCGATTACGATCCACAACTTGTCCCGCATGTCGGTATGTAGCAAGTAGCTTTTCAGGTAGAGTGAAGCTAATACGGGGAGATAGACGGGGGCGGCCAGCAGGATGGCTTTCAGCCAATAGTGCTGCCGAGGGACGAGAAGAGGATGGGCGTCGGGTGGCAACGGTTGGCGCGGGGCGGGGACGCTATGTTCGGTGAAACCTTTCCAAATAATCTTTGCCATATAAAAGTAGGTCTAAGGAAAAAAGGCTTACGTCTTCTGTGGAGAAGCACGTAAGCCTTTGCAGTTGTTCATAAGCTATTGGGGTATCAGCCGCGGAGTTGCTTATCCATAGCCGCCGCCGCACGTCGTCCGTCGCCCATGGCAAGGATGACCGTGGCACCTCCACGCACAATGTCACCACCGGCATAAATGGTGGGGATGGACGATTGCATGTCGTCGTTGACGGCGATGGTGCCCTTGCGACCCAGTTCCAATCCGGGGATGGAGTGGGGAACAATGGGGTTGGGGCTGACACCTACGCTGACGATAGCCAAGTCGATGTCGATTGTTTCCGTAGCTCCGGGGATAGGTACCGGGCTGCGACGTCCGCTGGCATCGGGCTCGCCCAATTCCATCTTCTGGAGGACGATTTGTTTCACCTTGCCTTGTTCGTCGGCTATGTATTCGATGGGGTTATGCAGCGTCATGAACTCTACGCCTTCTTCCTTGGCGTGTTTCACCTCCTCGATGCGGGCAGGCATTTCGGCCTCGCTGCGGCGGTAAATAATCATCGCACGCTCAGCACCCAGTCGCTTTGCCGTGCGCACGGAGTCCATCGCCGTGTTACCACCGCCGATGACGGCTACCCGTTTACCAAAAGGTACGGGCGTGTCACTGTCCTCGCTGGCGGCATCCATCAGATTGACGCGCGTCAGGTATTCGTTGGACGAGAGGATATTGATGGAGTTCTCGCCGGGGATGTTCATGAAGTTGGGTAAACCGGCTCCACTGGCTACAAATACGCCTTGATAGCCGTCTTCCTGCAACTGTTCCACGCTGAGTGTCTTGCCGATGATGCAGTCTTTCTCGAACTTCACACCCATCTTGGCCAAGTTGTCTATCTCTACATCCACAATCTTGTTGGGCAGACGGAATTCGGGAATACCGTACTTCAGCACACCGCCAATCTCGTGCAGGGCTTCGAACACGGTGACATCGTATCCCATTTTGGCCATATCGCCTGCAAACGACAGTCCGGCAGGGCCTGAACCTACAACTGCTACTTTGATGTGGTTTTTCTCCTTGACTTCGGGTACGGAAATCTGTCCACTTTCCCGTTCATAGTCGGCAGCAAAACGTTCCAGGTAACCGATGGCTACGGCCGGTTCGTTCATCTTCAGGTGGATACATTTGGATTCGCACTGTTTTTCCTGCGGGCAGACACGACCACACACGGCGGGCAGAGCGCTGGTTTCCTTCAACGTCTTGGCAGCTTGCAGGAATTCTCCTTTCTCTATATGCTTGATGAAGCGAGGGATATCGATGCCTACGGGACAACCTTCCATGCAACCGGGATTGGCACAGTCCAAGCAACGTTTGGCTTCAGTGAGGGCTTGTTCTTCGTTGAGGCCGAGGTTCACTTCCTCGCGACGACTGTGTGAGCGATATTCCGGGTCGAGTTCCGGCATCTGCACGCGTGGAATGGCGGTGCGTTCTTTCGGCTTCATGCTTTTGCGCAGCTCCACACGCCAAGGAGCATTGCGAGTCTTGTCCATATCAATAGGTTCACCCGTAGCCTGGCATGTATCCGGATGTTCCAGTTTGTGCATCTCTTCCCGTTCGATGCCTTTGAAGGCTCCCATGCGTTTCAGCATCTCGTCGAAGTCTACCTGATGACCGTCGAACTCGGGGCCGTCCACGCAAACAAAGCGGGTCTTTCCTCCTACCGTGATGCGGCAAGCACCACACATGCCTGTACCATCCACCATGATAGTATTGAGCGATACATCGGTAGGAATGTCGTATTTCTTGGTGAGCAGACAGACAAATTTCATCATGATGGCGGGACCGATGGCGAAGCATTTATCCACTTTCTCGCGCTGGATAACTTGCTCCACACCTTCTGTTACCAGACCTTTCTGTCCATACGAGCCATCGTCTGTCATGATGATGACTTCGTCCGAACTCTCTCGCATTTCCTTCTCCAGAATAATCAGTTCTTTGGTACGTCCGGCCAGTACAGTGATGACCCGGTTGCCGGCAGCTTTTAAGGCTTGTACGATGGGCAACATGGGAGCCACGCCTACACCACCACCGGCGCAGACTACGGTTCCGAACTTCTCAATATGCGTAGCTTGTCCCAACGGACCTACCACGTCGGTAATGTAATCGCCTACATTCAATTCGCACAAGCGGGTGGAAGAGAGGCCCACTTCCTGTACCACCAACGTGATGGTACCTGCCTGCGGATCGGCTTCGGCAATGGTGAGCGGCATACGTTCGCCCTTTTCACCTACACGGACAATGACAAAATGTCCGGCTTTGCGGGAACGGGCAATGAGAGGCGCTTCAACTACGAGTTTGAAGACCTTCTCGGAAAAATGTTCCTTGCTGATGATTTTGTTCATTTCGCTATTCTTTTTATTAGTATAATTACGTTTCTTTGTTTCTATCCATCTGTTAAACTGGGATGCGTTTAAAAACGTTTCTCAATTTCTTCTTCACGGACGGTAGTAAGCACCGGATGCCCATCGGGCGTATAGTTGGGTGAAGGGCAAGCAAACAACTGGCCTACTAAGTCGGACATCTCTTCGCCTGTTAGCACTTGGCCATATACAATGGCAGCCGAACGGGCCATTGTCAGTGCCAGTTGCGTTTGTACTTCCTCTTTGACATCGTTGCCTTTCTCCATGGCTGTATGTACCATGTTTTGCACCAGTTCCACCGGGTTAAGTCCTTCGATTCCTTCCGGTATACCGTTGATGGCATAACTACCGCCACCCAGCGAAGTCAATTCGAAACCCAAGGCCGAAAGATCCTCTAAAATACTTTCGAGTACGGCAGCCTCCGATGCGGGAAATTGAACGATTTCAGGAAACAGTACACCTTGCGCTGCTCCTTGCTTTCGCTGAATTTGTTCCATGTAACGGTCAAAAAGAATACGTACATGTGCCCGGTGCTGGTCGATAATCATTAGCCCCGATTTGACAGAGGTCAGAATAAAGCGTCCCTTGAATTGTAGGTGTTGGGTACTTTGTACCGGCGATGTCTCATGGCCATAGAGTGTAGTTTCCGAATGAACGGGTTCATCAGCCGATAAGGCCGAAATATAAGGCTCTGTTGCGATTTCTTCGGGGATTTCCTGTTTGTCCTTTCCCAGTCCTGCATATAAATCTTCCCATTCCATTGGGGAACGCGAATAGCTTTCCCCTCCACCATAGGAAGAGGATTTGAAAGGGTTGAAGTCCGTATTATAGTGCACCTTTGGAGGTGCTATAGGACGTGTCTGTTCGTAAGCCGGAATATCGGGCATTCCTTCTGTATCGAAATCAATAGAGGGTACGGCGCTAAACTTGCCCAATGATTCTTTGACTGCGGCAGCTAAAATTTGCCAGATAGCTTGTTCGTTTTCAAACTTGATTTCCGTTTTTGTAGGATGAATGTTCACATCAATATTTTCCGGGTTTACTTCAAAGTAGATAAAGTAGGAAATTTGTTCGCCCGCAGGTATCAGATGTTCGTAGGCATCCATGACTGCCTTGTGGAAATAGGGATGCCGCATGTAGCGTCCGTTGACGAAGAAATATTGGTGCGCTCCTTTTTTACGGGCAGTTTCAGGTTTGGCTACGTAACCGGAAATCTTGATAAGTGTCGTGTCTACATCAACAGAAAGCAATTGCTGATTCAATTTTTTACCAAACACAGCCATGATACGTTGGCGTAGTGGCATTACGGGTAGGTTAAACAGTTCTGTTTCATTACTGTACAGGTAAAAAGCTATATCAGGATGTACCAGTGCGATGCGTTCGAATTCTGCCAGGATATTACTTAATTCTGTAGAGTTGGCTTTCAAGAATTTGCGACGTGCCGGTACGTTGAAAAAGAGGTTTCGTACGGTGAAGTTACTTCCTTGGGGGCAGGATATAAGTTCTTGACTCTCTACTTTTGAACCGGCTATAACCAAATGTGTACCTAATTCTTCGTTTTCTAAACGGGTTTTCAAATCTACTTCGGCAACGGCAGCAATAGAAGCCAATGCTTCACCTCGGAATCCCATTGTACGTAAAGCGAATAAGTCGGAAGCTTCACGGATTTTGGATGTGGCATGACGTTCGAATGAAAGGCGCGCATCAGTTTCAGACATTCCTTTGCCATTATCAATTACTTGAATACTGGTTTTGCCTGCGTCAATCACTAATACATACACTTCTTTAGCTTCGGCGTCTACCGCATTCTCAACCAATTCTTTTATAACAGATGCAGGTCGTTGTATGACCTCACCGGCTGCAATCTGGTTGGCTACCGAATCGGGCAGTAAATGAATAATATCGCTCATATAAGTACTCCTTTCATCTCTTTAGATAATGCCATTGCTGATAGCATACCAGAGATAAAATAATAAAGCAATGAAAAACAGAAGAATTATAAAGTGTAAAGGCCTTTTCCCACTTTCCTTGCGACGCTTTAGATAGGTGGTTTGCTCTACAAATTTGCCTCGAATATCTTCGGGCGAGAATTTCTTTTCGGGTAACATACCCAATTCACGTTTGGCTTTTTCTTCGATTTTTTGTAGTTTTTCCTTGCGTTCATCCACATATATATAGGTATGGTGGAAGCCACGTGGTTTTCTCATTGTAAATAATCCCATAGCACACTTTATTTTTTAATTCGTCCTATATGCATATCTCTTGGCGAAACCGTTGGCCTGCGTGTAGTTGGTTTTAAACCTTCGCCTGCCTTTTTGCTACGCCAGTTGAAAATATCTTCTTTATTCAATGGGCGGATATAATCCAGCCATACGAAAGAAGGCAACTTATATTTGTCCGCAGGAATCTGTTCCATAGGATAAGCAATGCCATTGGCTTTCCCGATGAATGCTCCTCGCTCCATGCGCCGTTCTTTGAGTAGCATACGCAGAAAACCTCCTTCGGAATAGTTCATTAGAATCAGCGAACTGTCTTTTTCTTCTACCGGGTAGAAAATGACGAGCACACTGCCATTGACATCCACCTGTCGCATGTCACCATCTTTGAAGTAAGCCATCATTTCTTTACCGGATACTTGATTATAATGGATGGAGTCCTTTTGTTCAACTGTTAAGGCCTGATTGATGATGTGTGCCCAGTCAATGGTGCTGTCATTCATATATATTTTAATCTGCTCCCCTAACAATTGCTCCGCACCATGCCACAATACCGGGTCGGTATACATCGTCATACACGAATCTTTTGAGTTATAAACCAACGAATCGCATACAGCCTGAATATCGCTCCGATAGGCACGTACTTTATGGTATACTCTCATTTCTCTATACATGGAGTCTGTATTCAAATGATAAGTAACCATGCGTAGGGTATCACCGTGCATAAAGAGACTGTCGCCTTGTGAGTAGTCAATGGCTACAGCCTGTTCGGTAGCCAATGCATTACCTGTCAGTTCATTATAAAAACAATAATCGCCTGTCAGCATGTTTTTATTGATGGTATCGTTCATCTGGACATTGATAAAAGCCTCCCCATAGCCCAGTTTCCGATCATAAAAAAGGCTGTCTCCTGTTAGCCGCTTACCTTGATTGGTTAGTATGGAACGTTCTAGAAGTTCGGCCTGTTCGGTAATGGTATTGTAAATACCACGTTCCGAATAAATATGGTTATTGTCGCTGACAATGTCTGATGGCCCTAGAATGGTAGCTATTTTGGTTAGTGTGCTGTATCTTAGGGTGTCTGAAGTCAGTACAAATTTTGGATTATTCAAAGTCACTTCATGGTTAAATACAGCTAATTTAGTGGCTGGACTGTATTCTCCCCAAATGGATGTCAGTACGTTTTCTTCATCAGTCAATGTACCTCCCTCGAAATAATAGCCCAAATTGAATATTCGGTCATAATTCAGACTGTCTGTTGTAAGTACCGAATTACGGTTGATCATACGTACATGGTTACGTAGCATGGCCAGTTGAGACATACCGTCATAATACAAATAATCTCCATAAATGAACAATGTATCGCCTTGTTCCATTCGAACATTGCCAAATGCCTCGACTGAATTGTTCTGTTCATAAAGATAAGCCGTATCACAGTACATATACATACTGTCATGCCTCAATTTTACTGAACCGATTAGTATTTGTACATCAGGGCGCAAGTCATTATCAGCTTGTGCTTCATCGGCATACAATAGGTCTACCCGGGTTTTCTTTTTTTCAGGCTCACCTTTTTGATCCTGAGCACTCAGTAAACAGATACCGAACAGGCATAGAATACCTGCAAAAAGATATCTATGCCTGTTTAGGAAGTATAAGTGTCTATCTCTGATATGCATAAATCTTATTGAATCTCTAAGAATAATTAATCTTTAATCCATCCTGGATATTTGAATTCACACTGATTCCATCCTTCTTTGATACGTACATAGGTATGTTTTTGTTTCTCTCGTATCCATTTGTCCAAAACTTCGGCGCGTCGTTTTTCCAAAACGACATCCTTTAGATTCTGGTAGTCATCTGTTATGGTTGCTTTATGGCCGTTTATCCGGCTTTTCAGTTTGACAATTACACATTCTTCCTTACCGGTTTCTTGAGGTATCATAGTAAAGGCTTCCGAGATTTCACCTACTTGCATCTTGTCTACTACTTTAGCTATTTCTGGTGGCAGTTCTTGCATCTCAAATTTAGAAGTATTGGTGTTTGGGTTGGGTAACAAACCGTGATTGTTGCGTGTGTCTTTATCATGAGACAATACGGCAGCTGCTTCTTCAAAAGAAAACTTGCCGTTACGAATATCGTCGGCTATAGAGTCTAAACGTGCCATACCATCTTCTAAAGCGCTTTCTGGTATATGTGGACGCAACAAAATGTGACGTACTCGAATGCGGTCTCCGCGTTTCTCAATTAGTTGAATAATGTGAAAACCATATTCTGATTCTACGACTTTAGAAACTTTGGTCGGATCTTGCAGGTTAAATGCTACATTGGCAAAAGCCGGATCCAACTGTCCTCGTCCGTAAAAAGGCATTTCACCTCCATTAATCGCTGAAGCCCGGTCTTCGGAATACATACGAGCTAATGTGGAAAAACTGGTTTCACCTTTATTGATGCGGTCTGTAAATTCACGCAAACGGCGTTTTACATCTTCAATTTCTTCAACCGGAATTTTGGGCTGTTGAGTGATGATTTGAACTTCTACTTGAGTCGGAATATAGGGAATACTGTCTTGAGGCAGATTTTGGAAGTAACGACGTACTTCAGCTGGAGTGATTTTAATTTCTCCCACCAATTTTTGCTGCATACGTTGTACGGTTAGTCCTTCACGGGCGTTCTCACGGAGCGTTTCACGAATTTGTGTTGCACTTTTATTCCAATATTCTTCCATTTTTTCCATGGAACCTATACGGCTAATATATTGATTAATCATATAGTCAACTTGGCTAACCACTTCACTTTCGGATACTTGTATACTGTCCAATTCAGCCTGGTGCAAAAAAAGTTTCTGTACAGCAATCTCTTCCGGAATTACGCAATATGGATCTCCATCAAATTCACGTCCGTTGTATAAGGCATCCAAACGCATTTCTTCTACTTCCGATTTCAATATGGCTTCATCGCCTACTACCCAAACCACTTCATCAATCACGTTATCCTGCCCCAAGGAAGGAATGCAAGATAAGAGTGCCCAAACCGATAAAGCTATCCATCTAAAGTTTACCAATGTCTTCATCTTTTTTATCTTAATTCATAAAATATTTTATTTCATTATCTTTCACTGCCTGTTGATATAAATCGGCTTTTACTCGATCCATAAATTCTACTTGTCTCATATTGAGGAGCATATCTTTTACACGCGGACGAGCAGCCTCGTAAGGTTCTTGTTCGCCGCTGCGAATGTACTCACTTATATTCAAAAAATACCAAAAAACACTATCTTTTAACTCTATGTGCCGGTTCTTTTCCAGAAATGTGCCCATATTAGGTTCTTTCAGAGGTAGCCAATCTAATATATCTGAGATCGGTAACCACCGATCATGAAAATATTCATATTTTACGGCATGCTGTAAACTGTATTTTTCAAGATTTTCAATGGATTCTTGGCGTTCACTTTTATACCATTGTCGCACTTGATTCAGTTTCGGTGAAGCCAGTGGAATTTTTATGAAGAGGCCTTTGACCCAAGGACTTTCCGCTTTAAATACTTCTGCATTTTTTGTATAATAATCCAATAAATCTTTTTCTGTAATTTCTTCAGTCAATTGCTGGCGTATTAACATTTGCTGGTAAGTGTGCGCAACTAAAGATTGGCGGTAGTTACGTACCCTATTCTCTATTTCAGCATTATCCTCTATGTTTTGTTGAGCTTTGTCAAACAACAGAAGATCTTCTATCCAATTGCGGATATAATGTTTGGCAAATGTCAAACTGTCATCGATCGTCAGTCCTTGTGGCAATGCTCTTTGCAAATCTTCCTGATAAAGAAAATCGCCGTTAAGCTCCACCAAAGGTGTTTTTCCTTGATGATCATATTTTGCTCTGTTGCATGACGTACACATTATGAAAAACAAACAAATGAAGCTACTGATACGCATTGTTATAAGATTTTCGTACGAAGATAGCGGTTTAATTGGTTGCCTCAGTGGTTATTAACGGTTTTTAAAACCTCTTCGTTTATTTCAACCTTAGCAGTGTGATGTAATTGCCTTAACCATATTTCTTGTTGGTCGCGCAAGTAATCTTCCCATAAAATATTTCCCACTTCTGTCCAGTGCTCGGGGCCTTTCTTCTTCTTGCCTAACACGGATACATACGGAAAATTTGCCATTGGTTGGGACGTACCTTTTTTGAATACTAAATCATCTATGTAATCATTGTCACCCAATGAAAAGAGTCCTTTCTCGATTCGCACGACAGTTTTTCCATTCGTGTTTACTCCTAGGCGAATAGCTTCTTCCCACTCGGAAACGGGAAGTTTTTTTAGGAATTTCTTGACTTTTTTGCCTATCCGCTTGGTCGTGCTATGTAGTACTATGCCCTCATATCGCTCGTGAGACCAACGATATTTTTTTATGTTATGTTTGAAAAAAGACTTCACTCCAGAGGTATCTGTTAGAATTTCATTTCTCCAGTGTTTAGTTATGGCTTGGCATAGCAAACTATCTTGATAGGAACGGAGTACTAATGTAAAATTGGAGGAATCTGTATGTAGTTTTAAATAGGCATAATCAAGCACGGTTTTTGTGATGAATTCTTCGAGTTGTCGTTGTGGTAAGCTCGGATGTGCTTGAGTGAATAAGGCTAAGTCATGGCCGGAGTACGTTTTTCCGTCCAGTGCAAATAGATTTTTATCTGTCGCTCCATTCTTTAAAAAATCAGACATTCCCGTTTTATCAATCTGAAAGTTATAGCGTGTTTTTAAACTATCCACCTGCGATTGAACGATATGAGGAAGCGGGCATTGGATTGCTTCGCGAAACAGTTGATCTTTTACAACTTCGTATGCAGGTATTTCTTCCTTTTGAAGGACTTTGAGTATGTGTATGCCTTGTGGAGTGAAAAAAGGGCGGGATATTTGTCCGGTTGGAAGGGTAAAGGCGATTTCTTCAAATTCGGCAGGCATCTGTAAACTCTGTATCCAAAATGGTTCTTTTTCTTCTGAATATAATTCTACTGCACGGTCAAAACTCAGGTTTCCTGTGAGGATTTTTCCGTTGATAGAATCCATGAATGCCATACAGGTATTCAATCTGTTGGAGGTGACATTTTGAGGTATATGAAGAAAAATGTGGCTGACATAAACGCGCTCGGTGTGTTTACTGTTTGTTTGGGACTTGTAACGGTTAAAAGCTAATGAATCAACTCCTTTTTGGCTTAACAAATAGCGTTGTGACAAAAGGATTCGAAAAGCTTCCAAGTTGTCGCGAATTGTTTTTAATGTATCTAATTTTAATTGCTTTGCTGCGTGAACTTTCAATTTGAAATCAACAAAAGGACGTATGGCCTGGACAGGAATGCTTTCTTTGGAACAGAAATTCTGGTATTCGGTACAAGTAATTTCTTCTCCATCTATTTTCATCAATATATGTTTTTGTTGTGCACCAATTGTGTTAATTAGCAAAAACATAATCATCAGTCCTAACAACCGTTTCATAACTTTAGAAGCAATTTGTTATGCAGCATATAAAAATAGAAGAGGATGTGTCAAGAACTTCAAATACAGAATTCTCGTGACGCATCCTCTTTACAAAAGATTTTATATTAGACGAGATTTATTCAGGACGGCTGTAGTTCGGAGCCTCACTCGTAATGGCTACATCATGCGGATGACTTTCCAATACACCAGCATTGGTTATACGGGTGAATTTCGCATTGTGCAATTGTTCGATATTCGCTGCACCGCAGTATCCCATACCTGAACGTAGGCCACCTACCAGTTGGTAAATCACTTCATACAATGTACCTTTATAAGGAACACGAGCGGCAATTCCTTCCGGAACTAGTTTCTTTACATCGCTTGTTCCACTTTGGAAATAACGATCTTTTGAACCATTCTCCATTGCTTCCAATGATCCCATTCCTCGATATGCCTTGAATTTACGGCCATTAAATATAATCGTATCGCCTGGTGATTCTTCTGTTCCAGCCACTAATGAGCCGATCATTACACTATAACCACCTGCAGCCAATGCCTTAACCACATCACCTGAGTAACGTAAACCACCATCTGCGATTAAAGGTACACCAGTACCTTTCAAAGCTTTGGCAACATCATATACGGCCGATAACTGGGGAACACCTACACCTGCTACTACTCGTGTAGTACAGATTGAACCTGGGCCAATTCCTACTTTTACTGCATCAGCACCTGCTTCAACCAATGCTTTGGCCGCTTCACCTGTTGCTACATTCCCTACTACGATATCAATATTAGGAAAGACTCGTTTCGCTTCCTTCAGTTTATCAATGACATATTTAGAGTGTCCGTGAGCAGTATCAATGACAATGGCGTCAGCACCTGCTTCAATGAGTGCTTTCATGCGGTCTAGTGTATCCACTGTTACGCCTACACCTGCTGCTACACGTAGACGGCCTTTGGCGTCTTTGCAAGCCATCGGTTTATCTTTAGCTTTGGTGATATCTTTATAGGTGATTAAGCCGATTAATTTGTTGTCCTTATCAACAACCGGTAATTTCTCGATTTTATGTTCCTGAAGTATTTGGGCAGCAGCCTCTAAGTCTGTTGTCTGATTGGTAGTAACGATATGTTCTTTGGTCATTACTTCGTCAATCCGTTTGCTATGTTCTTTCTCAAAACGAAGATCGCGATTGGTGACAATACCTACCAGATGTCCTTCGTCATCTACTACCGGTATTCCACCAATTTTATATTCAGCCATTAGCGCTAATGCATCGGCTACAGTCGATCCTCTTTTGATGGTTACCGGATCATAAATCATACCATTTTCGGCACGTTTCACGATGGCAACTTGGCGTGCTTGTTCTTCAATGGACATGTTTTTATGAATCACGCCAATACCTCCCTCGCGTGCGATGGCTATAGCCATTTTGGCTTCGGTAACTGTGTCCATTGCAGCAGTTACAAACGGAATTTTTAACTCAATGTTTCTTGAGAACTTTGTCGTGAGTTCGACAGTTTTAGGAAGAACCTCAGAATAGGCCGGAATCAGTAAAACATCATCATACGTCAATCCGTCCATTACAATCTTATCAGCAATAAATGACATAGGGCTATGCGTTTAAAATTTATTGCGTGCAAATATACGGTTTTTATTCCATTTCCGCACATTTGCACGCAATAATTTTACTTTTTTATACTCAGAACAGAGTGTCAGTTGGCCATTTCCGAAATAAACTTTATCCGAACCAGGCGCACTTCTTCTTCGGTGAAATCATCGCCTAATTCGTCCAAAGCATCATCTATATTATCGGTGGTTGATTCTTTGAAATAATCATAGATGTCCAGCATGTGATCCTCGTCCATGATATCCTCCAAGAAATAGTCAATATTCAATTTGGTACCCGAATAAACAATGGCTTCAATTTCATCGAGTAGTTCATCGAATTCTATACCTTTTGACATGGCTATGTCATCCAATGCAACTTTTCTGTCGATGGCTTGTATAATGGATACTTTCAGTTTCGACTTATTGGCTACAGTACGTACGCGCAGGTCTTCGGGACGTTCGATTTCATTTTCTTCGCAATGACGTTTGATTAGTTTGCAGAATTCTTCACCATAACGTTTGGCTTTTCCCGCACCTACACCCGGAATGTTCTGTAATTCCTCCAATGTGATCGGATAGATGGTTGCCATAGCCTCCAGTGACGGATCTTGGAAAATAACATAGGGAGGTACTTCCAAGTGCTTGGATAGTTTTTTACGCAAGTCTTTCAACATGGAATACAGAACGGGGTCGACAGCACAAGCTCCTCCACCTCGGGCGGGAGTTTCCTCCTCTATTTCATCGAAATCATTATCTTCAGTAATCTTGAAGGATTTCGGATTTTTCAAGAACTTTTTGCCTTCATCTGTCACTTTCAGTAATCCGTAGCTTTCTACATCTTTGCTTAAGTAGCCAGCTATCAATGCCTGTCTGATTACTGAATTCCACGTTCTGTCTTCTTCTCCCATACCAGACCCGAATACTTCAAGATCTTCATGCAGGTGTGCCTGCACTTCTGAAGTTTCGCGTCCTTGAATTACATCTATAATATAATCCGCCTTAAAATTCTCCTTTACAGCAAGAATCGTTTCAATAACGGTACATAATAAATCTTGAGCTTCCACTTGTTTTTTAGGATTTAAACAATTGTCACAATTTCCACAATTATCCTCCGTATATTCTTCACCGAAGTAGTGAAGCAACGTCTTGCGACGACATACGGAAGACTCGGCATAAGCAGCGGTTTCCAGCAATAGCTGTTTCCCGATTTCCTGTTCTGCCACAGGTTTGCCCTGCATAAACTTCTCTAGTTTCTGCAAATCCTTGTTTGTGTAGAAAGTAATACATTTCCCTTCACCGCCGTCGCGACCGGCTCTGCCTGTTTCTTGGTAATATCCTTCCAAACTCTTAGGAATGTCGTAGTGGATAACGAATCGTACATCTGGTTTGTCAATTCCCATACCGAAGGCAATGGTTGCCACAATCACATCAATCTGTTCCATCAAGAATGCATCTTGATTCTGTGATCGAGTGGCCGAATCCATGCCTGCGTGATAGGGGCGAGCATTGATCCCATTGGCTTGTAATATTTCAGCCAGTTCTTCTACTTTTTTCCTACTCAGACAATAAATGATACCCGATTTCTCAGGATTGCTTTTGATAAACTTGATGATATCTTTATCGACATTGGCGGTTTTGGGGCGTACTTCGTAATATAAGTTGGGGCGATTGAATGATGATTTGAAAACTTTCGCATCAATCATTCCCAGATTTTTCTGAATATCGTGTTGCACCTTGGGGGTAGCCGTAGCCGTAAGTGCAATGAGTGGAGCTTTACCTATCTCATTGATAATAGGACGGATACGACGATACTCTGGACGAAAATCATGACCCCATTCTGAAATACAGTGAGCTTCATCTACGGCATAGAAAGAAATTTTTACCGTTTTTAGGAACTCCACATTTTCTTCTTTGGTCAATGATTCGGGAGCTACATATAGCAACTTGGTCTTTCCTCCCACAATGTCCGATTTTACTTGGTCTATGGCACTTTTGTTTAGAGAAGAATTAATAAAGTGAGCCACCCCGTCTTCTTCACTGAAGTTACGCATCGCATCGACTTGATTCTTCATCAACGCAATTAATGGAGATATAACTATTGCCGTTCCTTCCATCAATAAGGAAGGTAACTGGTAGCACAACGACTTGCCTCCACCTGTGGGCATCAATACAAACGTATCGTTGCCATCCAACAGGTTTTGAATAATAGCTTCCTGATTGCCCTTAAACTTGTCGAACCCGAAGTATTTCTTCAGCTGGTCTGTTAAATTCACTTTCTTCCCTGCCATGGTTTTTTGGTTGTTTATAAATTATTTAATACTCTCCACCCCTTTGAGGTGCATTCTTTCTAAAGAACTCTAACAAAGTTATAAACAACTTCGCAATTTTCAAGCAAAATCTATCGAATATTTTTCAGAAAAAATTTTAAAAAGCTCTTTTCTGCTTATTACTTTCTCTTTTTATGCATTTTGCAGCCTTGCCATATTGGCTTTTTCGAGTTGTTGCTTGGCATAATCTAAAGTTACGAGGAACTTCTTTTGAGGTGCAGAAGGCACTTCGAACATGGCATCCATCATGATGGTTTCCACAATGGAACGAAGTCCGCGTGCTCCCAACTTATACTCAACGGCTTTATCTACAATATATTCATATACCGCATCCTCGAACATCAGTTTGACTCCATCCATTTCGAACAGTTTGATGTATTGTTTGATGATGGAGTTCTTGGGTTCAGTGAGGATAGCCCGCAGGGCTGCACGGTCCAATGGGTTCAGATAAGTAAGCACCGGCAAACGTCCGATAATTTCGGGTATCAATCCGAATGCTTTCAAATCTTGAGGAGCGATGTATTGCATCAAGTTCTCCTTGTCGATGGAAGCCGTGTTGCGTACAGCGTTGTAGCCTACTACGTGGGTGTTGAGCCGCTGAGCTATTTTTTTCTCGATACCATCAAAGGCACCTCCACAAATGAACAGGATATTTTTAGTATTGACCGGTATCATTTTTTGTTCGGGATGTTTGCGTCCTCCTTGTGGCGGTACGTTGACAACCGAACCCTCAAGTAGCTTCAATAAGCCTTGTTGTACACCTTCGCCACTTACATCGCGAGTAATGGAAGGATTGTCTCCTTTACGGGCAATTTTATCAATCTCGTCGATAAACACAATACCGCGTTCAGCTTCGGGGACATTATAGTCTGCTACTTGTAACAGGCGGGTTAAGATGCTTTCGATATCTTCTCCTACATATCCGGCTTCGGTCAGTACAGTGGCATCTACAATAGTAAAAGGTACATGCAACAATTTAGCGATAGTACGAGCCAATAAAGTTTTTCCTGTACCTGTGCTTCCTACCATAATGATGTTGGATTTTTCGATTTCTACATCATCATTAGCGTCTTTTTGCAGTAAACGTTTATAATGATTGTATACCGAAACTGCTAAAAAACGTTTAGCATCGTCTTGGCCAATAACATATTGGTCAAGGAAGGCTTTTATTTCGGCAGGTTTGGGCAGATCGTGCAGGTTGAGTGGTTTCAGCCCGTTTTTGTTCTTTTCTCCTAAAGCTTCTTGCGTAATCTCATAAGCTTGCATGGCGCAGAAATTGCAGATATATCCGTTAATGCCGGTGATCAACAATCCGACCTCATCCTCACTACGTCCGCAGAAACTACATCGATTTTTATTTCTTTTTGAATCGGCCATATTTTTATTTCTTAATCAACACTTCATCTACCATACCATATTCTTTGGCTTCTTGTGCGGTCATCCAATAGTCACGGTCCGAATCGGCCCAGACTTTTTCGAATGGCGTATGAGAATGGTCGGCAATGATGGTATAGAGTTCTTTTTTCAGCTTTTGTATTTCACGGGCTGTGATCTCAATGTCTGAAGCTTGGCCTTGGGCACCTCCCATGGGCTGGTGTATCATCACTCGCGAGTGAGTTAAGGCTGAACGTTTACCTTCTGCGCCTGCTACCAATAATACGGCGGCCATGCTGGCAGCCATACCCGTGCAGATGGTAGCTACGTCACTGGTAATGAACTGCATAGTGTCATAAATGCCCAATCCAGCATATACGGAGCCTCCCGGAGAGTTGATATAAATAGAAATATCTTTACCCGGATCCACCGAGTCGAGATACAGTAACTGAGCTTGTAAAGTATTGGCCGTATAATCATCAATCTGGGTTCCCAAGAAGATGATGCGATCCATCATTAATCGGGAGAATACATCCAACTGAGTGACATTCAGTTGGCGTTCTTCCAAAATGTAAGGGTTCAAATAGCCGGCCTGTGACTTGATGACTTCATCCAGTACGAGGCTGTTCATGCCCAAATGTTTAACTGCATATTTCCTAAATTCGTCCATTTTTTCTATACTATATTAATTAGCGGGTGCAAAGAAACAAAAAAGAATAGAGAGATACAAAAAAGACGGAGATGTTTGAAAGATTTTTTCAAGCATCTCCGCTATTCTATGCATGATTTACTCTAACGAAGAATTCTTGTTATTCAAACATTTTGTTGAAGTCTTCCGCAGAGATTGTTTTGTGTTCCAACGTAACTTGGGGTTTGATAGCATTCGTCAACTTCACTTCTATCACGCGGTTAACCAATCCTTCTACGCTGCCTTTTTTCTTCAGCATCTCTTTGGCATAGTTCTCAAGCAATTCATCGGGAACTGTCAACATGCCGTATTGAGCGAATTGTATACGTGTGGCTTCCTTGGCCATGTTGAAGATATCTTGTTGCTCAACCTTGATGTTGTTCTTTTCTACTAATTGCTCTTTGATTAAGTGCCAAGTTAATTCTTCGATGCTCTTGTCGTAGTTCTCCTCTACGAATTTGTCGTCTTTATCCGGGTTATTGGCACGCATGATGCGCTTCATCAGATCATCAGCAAATTCCAGTTTACCCACTTTGTTCATCAGTAACTCACGCAAGTCGATGAGGAATTTGTAATCACTGTCAGCTGTGAACTGTTGGGCTATGATTTCTTTTACTTTGGTTCGGAACTCTTCTTCTGTTTTAGCCACACCTTCACCCAGTACTTGGTCGAAGATTTCTTGGCTCAGTTCGCCTTCTACGAAGCGAGTGATTTCTTCTACTTGATAGCTGAAGTTTGACTTCATTTCACCGGCAGCTTCTTTGTCTATTTTCAGCAACGAAGCGAGTTCTGCAGGACTTCCGTCCCATGCGGTATAGGGATTGAATACCAGTACATCGTTTACCTTGGCGTTAGCAAAAATAGCTTTCTGCTCTTCATTCTTCATATATGAAGGCATCATTACTGCACCTTCCACTTGAATGCCACCTTCCTTCGTGTTGCCCTCTTCGTCGAGTTCGGCCAGCAGCCCCTTCAACATGTCGTTTTCGGCATAGGTGTCTACTTGCTCATATTTACCATTGCGACGTTTGTACACCTTAATTTGGTTGTCTACCATTTCATCGGTCACTTCGATATCATAGTAGTTTACCTTATCGTCAGCACCTAGCTCTACCTTGAACTCCGGTGCCAATGCAATGTCGAATAAAAACTCGAAAGTTTCCATTGTATCGAAATCGATGGCTGGTTGTTTGTCCAAATTCGGCAGCGGTTCACCTAAGATGCCCAGTTTATTATCATCTATATACTTAACAACATTCTCAGAGAGCATTTTATTTACTTCCTCAGCCAAAATCGACTTACCATACATCTTCTTTATAAGGCTCATCGGGACCATGCCTTTACGGAAACCGGGCATTTGGGCTTTCTGACGGAAATTCTTCAATGCCTTGTCTACCTTATCCTGGTAGTCAGCTTTCTCAAGCTTTACAGTAAGCACTGCGCTTACCTTGTCAGTGTTTTGCAATGAAATGTTCATCGTGACAATTTTTTATATTTTATTTATATGGTTCTTCTTTCCAAATGAGTGCGCAAAAGTAGTGTTATTCTTTCAATTACCCAAACACTAACCCGAATTATTTAGCAAATAAATCTTTTTTTGTACGCAAAAAATATTTTTTATCTGCGGATGAATATCTTTGTTATGTCACATGTTATAAGTCATGTCTTTAGTGGAGTCTGATTCCGGTTTTACAGCATATTGGAGTGATTTTTATTGTCACAGTCGTGCCCTTAATATTTAGCTGTTGAGATATTTGACCATTTTCCTGCGCTTTCTTCCACCCCGCTTCACAATAGCTTCTGAGGCGGCTGCCGGAAGGTTACTAACATTCGGGCCGAAGGTTACTAACATTCCCCCTCTATGTTACTAAGATTCGACCTTTAGGGTAGTAACCCTATTTATCATACTTGGGGGAATAGATGTATATGTGTAAATATTTATTGTTTAGCTGTCAGTTCCCTATTCGTGGAAAACTTCTATCCTGTAAGTGCCGGATGCCAGTTCCATTGTAATCCTGTTGTTTTCTACCCGGAAATCCGTATTCTCTTGTAGGATGGTTCCGTTCATCTTTACAGCGTATGAATCCGTAACAGGCAAATAAACGATAGCATCTGTATTGGCCGGAATAGAGAAGGTATATTCTATCGAACGGGGGCTGATTTTCCATTTACTTTCAATCCGTCCGTACATGGAATTATAAAATCCTTCCGCATAATTCATTTGTCCTGTTGGATCCGGTTCGGGCTTTAAGATGAAGTGCTTGAATCCTGGATAACGAATATCTGGTTGTATTCCCAAGGAATAATTGTACATCCATGAACCTATTGCACCAAACGAATAATGATTGAATGAATTCATTCGGTTATTATCACCAAAACCATCTATATGAGTAAATGAGTTGAGACGTTCCCAAATCGTAGTGGCCCCTTGTTCTACAGGATACAGCCATGAAGGATAAGTCGTTTGTTGCAACAACTTATAAGCTGCTTCCGTGTAGCCATAATCAGACAAGACTCTATTGATCCATGCCGTTCCTATAAATCCGGTCATCAACGAATAAGGCGGGCATTGTATGCCATTATCTGTTTTATTACTGCGCATGACTGTATTTATCAAACGATCAGTAACCTTTGGACACAATGTGTCCGGTATAATACCAAAGGCTAATGGAAGTACATACGATGTCTGTGTATCTACTACATATTTCCCATCAGCGGAACGGGTTTGTCCGGTCGTAGTATCGATATAAGTTCGATTGAAAAAATTCTCTCGTTTCTCTCTCAATCGGCTGTAATATAGCTCATCTTCCTGATTTCCCAATACGGATGCTACTTGCTGCATGATTTGCAAATCATAAATAAAATAAGCTTCCCAAAGCAAGGTCGCATCATTATGGGCATCCTCCAATCCCAACCAATCACCTAAATTCCCCCAAACTTTCTCTTGTTCCAACACGCCTGTGTCTTTATTGATGCATTTATCCAGCATATACTGTATGTAATGCTTCATGGCCGGATAATGCTCTTTTAGCAGTTCTTTATCCTGATATTGAACGTAGCATTCCCAAGGTATGGTGATTCCTGCACTTCCCCATAACATACCTCCAAAACCACCTCCCAATGGGGCAATGTCGGGGAAACGTCCATCTTCACGTTGTACATCGCGCATAGCCCGTAAATAGCGGCGTAAGAATTGGGAGGCATCAGTGAGATAGGTTGCAGTACGCGAAAACACAGAGATGTCTCCCGCCCATCCCAAACGCTCGTTACGTTGGGGACAATCCGTAGGAATGGAAAGGAAGTTACCATAGGTAGACCACACGATGTTCTCCCACAACCGGTTTACTTTCGGATTGGAAGTTTCATAATGTGACTGCAATTCGTCGACTGAACTGAGAACGGTCCCTTTTACACATTCCAAAGGTAAAGGATGGTCGATACCTGTTATTTCTACGAAGCGGTATCCGTGATAGGTAAAGCGTGGGGCGATGGTTTCTTGTTCTTTGCCACAGGCAATATAAATATCTTGGGCCATTGCGGCACGGATATTTTCTAACATAATCATTCCTTCATTCCCTTGGTAACGGGAAAGGGGAGGATATTTCACTTCCGCAAAACGCAAACAGATTCGTTGTCCGGGTCGACATTGAGTCAGTGTAATGTGGGGAACCCCTACCATATTTTGTCCCATGTCATAAATGAAAACTCCCGGACGTACTTGTTCTACGGTTTGTGCATTCAGTTCTTTAACTGCTTTCACGGTTTGTCCGAATTGCCCTGTCAAACGGTAATGGGAATAATCATCCACTCTCGGAGCATTGTTCCCTTCCATGGTGCTGATTGTACCTTCTAACGGAACTATCTGAGCCGGTATCCAGGCACTGTCATTATAAGTACAGGTATTCCAGCCATTAATAAGTTTTTCCCTTCGTGCATCATAGACTTCGCCTTGAAAGAAACTACCGTATACCACAGGTCCTTGGCCAAAGAATTTCCAGGTATCGGGATGAGTGACCAAACATTCCTTCTCACCATCAGCGTAAGTCAATACTAATTTGGCCAATAACGATTGACGATCTCCAAAATAATTCCAATTATCGCCTGTATAAGTACATCCTCCACTCCACCAGCCTTCCGATAAAATAGCGCCGGCTACATTTTCGCCATCATGGATAAAAGAAGTCACATCAAAGGTTTGATATAAATGTGTCTTGTTATATTGGGTAGCTCCGGGATTAAAATAGTCATTCCCGACCCGTTTGCCGTTCATATAAAAATCATAGATTCCCCGAGCTGTCACATATAAACGGGCTTTCAGTACTTCCTTTTTAGGAGAAAAGACTGTGCGTAACATAGGAACTGCATTTTTGCTGGGATTGATCCAGTAAAATGAATCTTTGGATGTTGCATTGGAAGGCTCCACAGTGGTAAGAAGATTTCCAGGACTTCGGAAATTACCGATTTCCAGCCGCAATGCAGCAGAATGTTTCTTTTCCGGTAACCAAAAGCCAACATCTCCCACCACCGGAAAGGCAATAAAGTCTCCTCCTTGTCCCAATGGATTCAAGTTGATTTCTCCTATGGCTTCGGTTCCTCCATCGAAATAGAAACGGGTGAATCCCAAGTCGGAAGTCAATGTTAATGTATGCTCTTGATACTTAGTTTCTTTATTAAATAGTTCCTTCGGCATAGGAAATTCTTTCAAGGGAACTGTCGGATTATCCGTCGGACAAAATCCTGCACGATACACTTTTAAGACTGCCTCTTTCCCCTCATTTAGCGGATTGGCATCTACTTCTATTTTTATATAAGATTCGTTCTTTTCATTCGCCAATCCGAACAGGTTCTTGTTGGCATCCATCAACCGTTCATCATTGGCACCATAAACAAAAGCGGTCCTCAAAGAGTGTGCAAGGGTATCAAACCGAAATACATAATTGAGTTTGAAAACTGGCAAATAAGGCGAATAAAGTACATTGTCCTCTTCCCTGCCGCCAATCCATTTTGCTCCACCCCACCTTTTATCTGCATCGTTAATGGCCATCAGACCAGTCTCAAACCAGGAAGAAGCTGTCAGTTGTTTATCATGCACCCAGGCACGAAGCTTCCATTCATAACGTGTTTCAGGCTTGAGTGGCTCTCCTATGTATAGGATATTCAACGAGGAATCATCCTGAACATTTCCCGAATCCCATACGCATGTACCTTTTTCATCATAGACCCACAAATGATAAGCAGTCTGTTTGATACCACGCTCATCGGGATTTGCAATTATTTGCCAACTGAATCGTGGTTGAGATATATCTATCCCTATGGGACATGAAGCATATTCTACCTTCAAATTACCCAATTCCATGGCGGATAGCAAAAAAGTTTGCCACCAGCAAATAAGGACTATTAAATTGGCTTTTTTCAAGTGCATATTAGTTTTATTTAAGTAATTAGAATTACAATGATAATTGAACGTTGTGTTTACAATGGCACGCAGATGACACAGATAAAATAGATTTCCACAGATTTTAAAAGGGCTTCGCCAGGTAGCTGTCATCAACTTCGCTCAAAATAACTTTTACTTCATTGCGTCCCCTAAGACAAAAAAGGATTCTATGGTTATCTTGTAAAATCTGTGTCTGTGTGCAAACATAATTTTTATTTATAGTATAAACTAAATTTCCTCCAAGTAATGGACGGATATTTTCTTCCAATGCACGATGTATCATTCCCATTTTTATACGTATTCATTCATCAGTACAAAGATAAACAACGTCCCCTAAAATCCAAAAATCTTATAAGAAATTCGGAATTGAATCCTTATAAGATTTTTGGAATATAAATATTAAAATATGACCTTTAATAAAATCGATTGCCAAGATAGTACTATAACTTTACTACTAATTTTTCACCTTGATAGTAAATCTTTTGTTCCTTAATCATTCCCTTGGAAACTTTAACCAAACGAATATGACGCTTCTCTTTCATTGCTGGGAATTTACCTTCACGGGCTCCAATAGTCAATTCACCTTTTTCATTATTCCAAGTGAAACGAATGTTTGAGAACCAACCTTTCTCATAATTATAATTCGTCCCTTCATCTTCATATAATGTATAGGTACCATCGGCTCCTTCATAAACTTTCACTACCCAATCCGAGTTCAGTGCTTCTACCATCGTCTGAGGGTTATCGACCGCCAATGGTAGGATTGAACCTGCTTTCACATGTACAGGGATGTTTTTCATCGACACAGGAAGCTTTTTCCATCCCCCCTCTGTCACATATTCATCACTCCAAAAATCATACCATCCACCCGACACTTTGGGAAAATAAACATTCCATTCTTTTACGTTGCTTTCTACAATCGAAGACACCAATAAGGATGGTCCAAACATATATTGATATTTCTGGATTACGGCCACCGAGTCACCGGCAAAGTCCATGACCAAAGGACGCATAAAAGTACCATTATTGAAACTGATATTTGCATTCTCCGAATAAATATACGGTGCCAAACTATATCGAGTCTTAAGGGCCTCCTTCGCAAGCGTGGCGATTTCAGGTTTATAGTTCCAAAACTCTGTATTCGAAACATACCCATGCACACGCATCAAAGGTAGGAAAATACTTGTCTGTATCCAACGCACCATGCATTCTTGATATGCGGAGTTCGTATATTGATCACTGGGACGGAAAAAACCACCTGCATCATACGTCCACCAAGGCTGACCAGAAACAGACATACTCAACCCGCTTACAATTTGTCTCCTTAACGTATTCCAATCATATCCCACATCACCTGACCAAGTGGCCGTCGCATAACGCTGCATACCGGGAAAAGAACTTCGAGTAAGAATCATCACTCGCTTGTTCGGAGCATCACCACGTAATCCTTCATATACGGTTTTATTAACTAATAAGGGGTATGTGTTTCTAAAGATCTCTCCCGGTATCTTGCCACCCGCAACCTTTCTTCCAAGCAAATCATCATTTTCCGGTTCCGTAGCATCTTGCCACCAAGCGTCTATCCCTTGCGATAAAAGTCTATGACTGAAATTTTTCCAATAGAAAGCTGCTGCTTCAGAATTGAAAAAATCTACCCACGAGGTACCCGGAATAAAAAATCCTCGTTCATGCATCTGTTTCCCTACTTCAGAGTTAGGATCTATTTTGGACCAGACCGAGACCATTAATTTAAGATTTAAATCATGAAGTTCGTCCACCATTTGTTTAGGAGTCGGATAATATGCTTCATCAAATTTCATGGCATTCCATCCATAACGCCCCCAATATTGCCAATCTTGCACAATAACATCTACAGGCAAACTATCTGCACGCAATCTGTTTGCAACTTCTAGAAGTTCATTTTGGGAATGGAAACGCTCTCGGCTGTGGATATATCCTAACGCCCAATTAGGCATCATTGGGACATTACCTGTCAGTTGCCGATAAGTATTCACTACTTTATCTGCATCACCACAAAATACTGTATAGTCCACGCATTCAGCCACAGGAGAGCTAAGAACTGTTTCATCATTTACCAACTTAAACAACACTTCCGGCTGATCATTCTTTTCCAAATGAGCCACTACATCGTATGTACCAGCTTCCAACTTTACAATAGTCGACGTAGTAGGTGGAAGCCACCTGTTATTCATATCAAAAATTATTTTATCTCCAATACGCAAATGGTATTTCCTGGCCATAGTCTGCCCCACATCAAGCATTATTGAATAATGTCCTGATACGGGAACCGTCATTTGGGAGGTAAAAATACAGCTTTCACGTTGTTCCTTCTTTCCTCCTTCTGTCGAAGTTATTTCCACTTCCTCCACTTCTCCCTCACTTTTCATAGGAATAAGTCGAATTGTGTCACTTGCCGGATTATAATCGGTCAAACCATAATTGTTCCACAGTACACCATAGCCCTTATCAGAGATTAGCATAGGTATTGCTATCTGCGTATTTACCTGAGTAAGTCTACGCGACAAGCCCCGCACATCCAAATGACCATCTTGAAATTGCCCTAACCCAAACAAATGTTCATCCTTCGGAGAATAGAATTTCTGTATAGCGTGATACGTGTCCACATCTTGTACGGAAGAAGGAGTCAGCTCACGTCCAGTTTCCTGCAAGATGGTTTCACCTTTTGCCGAGATAAAGGTAATCAAGCCCGTCAATTTATTGACCTGCGCTCTCATTCCTGGCAAGACAACTGACACGATATTCTTTTCTTCCTCTACCTTAAAAGAAAGGTCCGAAATACTATCCATATAAATCCACTCAGGCATCCGCAAACCCAAATGTTGATGCATATATTTCACTCTTAATGCATTATCCGACAACGGGAAAAGCCGGAGTTCACCTTCGGATGCTGAAAATATGACTTGGTTCCCTTCCGTTCGATACGAAGTAATACTTTGAGCTTTCGTTTCTGACAAAAAGAAGGCCAAAGCAAAAAACAAAAAAACAATTCTTATCATGTCAAAACAATTTGTGAAATTACATATTCATATCAAAACAACTGAGATTCTGCTATAAAGTTAATTATTGCATAACATAATGGAAATAATCAATATCTACATATCCCAGCTCCTTTTCATTATTGTAACAATAGATCCCTATTCTATCTCCCCGATAATTTCCCCAACTTAACTGATAAGGAGATCCAAAGGTCATAAAATTGTCCCCATCAAGACTATAATAATAATGAGAAAGCCCATCGTTTTTCCATACAGAACGCAACCAGACATAAGTTCCGGGAAGTTCCTTCTTACATATTGTTTGATCATTCTCTATATATTCCAAAAAACGTTTTCCATTTTGTTGCGTAACCCCTAATGCGGAAGATTGCTTAGAAAAATGACACAATCCCGTTTTTTGCCCGTTTGCGAGTCCTGATACATCAAGCTTAACCGTTACTTCATTCCACTGAGTTCGGAAGCATCGTTGTGTTAGTGTATTTCCAGCCTTCAACAGTTTATCTTTTTGCAAAGGCATAAAAGCTTTTAACCGAAGCCACCCTTCCCGTTCATTCAACGAATACCTATCTTTACGTGGCTGATAGTTCCATTGCCATTGATTGGAAAGTTCAAATGAATCAAAATCATCACTTCGTGTAATATAATAGGTTGAATCTGGAACACATTTCGGCATTCTTCCTCCCCAAACCATCGTTCCAATTCCTTCAGGAAGAACTTTTCCGATTAATGGCCATCCATCGGTCCAAGTAACGGGCAGTAAACTAACTTGTCTTCCCGCCCAATCTCCGGAACCATGGTGCGTTAAAAAATACCAATTACCATTAGCATCATCAACTACACCACCTTGATTAGGCTCCATGGCTTCTACAGATGGTAAAGCCAACTGTTTCTCCTCCTCATAAGGTCCAAACAATTTTTTTGACCTTTTAGCCAATACATAACGCCCTATTCCCGGTTTATGCTCACTGAATATCAAATAGTACCAACCATTTACCTTGATTAGTTTATTAGCTTCTCGTCCACTGCCCTCATTGACCAACTGAGCTGAAGACAGATCAATACTCTTTGCATCAGAAGACATCCGATATAAATAGGTCTTATAACCGTCAGCAAAATGAGTACCAACAAAGCAAATGTCCCCATTATCATCGAACAAGACGGAACAATCGTCCCATCCTGCTTCCCTCATAATAGGATGCAAAGGTTCCCATGGACCTTCCGGTTTTGCTGCGGAAGTCATAAAATAGCCTTCATCAGGAGTACCAAAGAAAATATAAAACCGATTCTGATGATAGCGAATCGTACCGGCCCAGATACCACGACTGTAGCGATTCATTCGTTTCCAACTTAATTCTGGTCCTATTTGAGTAAGATCTTCCACTGCATGACCACATATTTCCCAATTTACAAGATCTTTGGAATGCAAAATAGTCATGCCCGGAGAAAATTGAAAAGTGGAACTGATGGCATAATAATCTTCTCCTACCCGTATACAATCGATGTCACTATAATCACTTGGAATAATAGGATTGCGATAGAGCGAATCTTGATACTGTCCCCATATCTTCCAATTTCCCCATTGAATAGTATTTTGACTACAAATAAAGTTAGCAACTAAAAAGTTTAATAATACAATCAGATAAGTTTTACGTTTCATGATATGATAAGATTATGTTTATTGATTTATTTCAGAAGCCAATTCCCATTCAAAAACCGTTCCTTCTTTACGTGCTGGGAGTGTTCCCGGCCAATCAGCCCCATAAAGTTCGCCTGTCTCAGGATGCAAGCCTACAAAACGATTGGTCTTTAAAGACAATAACATGCATTCTTCTCTCAACATATCCTGCCACATAAACAAGCTACCCTCTGTTTCTTTTTTGATAAGGCGGACATCAGCCGATAACCCGGCACCAACGACTGTGAGAAAACCGGTTCCGTTCAAGGCCTCAAGGGCAACACGTCCTTCACCTCTATCATGCACTTTGAATACAAAACAGGAATCAGTACTTACCTGCCGACTCCACGATGGACATAATATACCATGCGGATTAGCCCAAACTTGTTTTAAGTCACCTTTATTAACCAGAATGATGTTTTTCCCTACCGGAATATTTTTTGAACGGTCTGCCATAGGTTCGTCCAATTTAAAATTATCAAATGCTGCATATCCCCCTTCTTTTCCTTTCTCATTATACGCAAAAAGAGCATAACGGGTTCCTTGAAAGGTTTTCAGTTGATAAGGTAAAGGAATAGTATCACCAATAGTTTCGAAAGATTCTCCATCCATACTATAACTTAACAAGGCCCAATCATTGTCAAAGTCGCCATAGGCACGTAATACGACTTGTGGTGAAGTAAGCTCATGGTTGATTGTCCTGTTCCGATACAAATCGTAATATCTGAGTATCCATTCATCTCCTTCTTTTATCAATCCTATCCAAGCATAGGGAATATTCATAAGTCCCAAACCAGCCACATCACCTGCTTTCAGTTTCGAACCATCCAATTCTACCGTGGCATACGATATCGGCCCTACTCCTCGTTGGGTTAATGTATTTTTGGCCGTTAGGAAATTCTCTGCAGGCATTGTATGCAACTTTAATTGTCCTTTCGCTAATTTCCATTTCTTATTAACAGGTTCGTGATTCCATTGCCAAGCATTAGAAAGTACATCTTTATCGAAATTATCATTTCTTTCAAAAGGCGCATGAGGAGTTGTTTCAGAATTCACACTCGGTTTAAACCATGTGCGCGGAGAACGGCCCAGATTATTTTTCAAACCAAAATAAGGCCATCCATCCACCCACGTGACAGGAGAAAGGAATGTGGTACGTCCCACTGAACGAAAATCCATCATTGAGAATCCCCACCAATCCCCATTAGGTAAATCCACAATTCCACCTTGGTGCATCGGGACAGCTCCCATAATGTTTTCCGCTTCTTTAGCCAATATTAATGAGTCACCAGGAGAAGGCAAAGGCGAATGTTGCTCGATACCCATCGTCCACCAAGCACGTTGTGTTCCCATAGTTTCCCGAGTACTAATGACCACTGTTTCATAGGGACCTTCTATTTGTTTAGATCTTGCACATTGCATCCGGCCATTATCAGCATTAACAATATAGTACATTCCATTGATTTTATAAAGATGATTGCCTTCACCCATAGCATAACCATCAGGGATAATGACTCTTTCCGTACCAGGCACTATCCCACTAAGGTCGGATTTAAGTTCCACCAACTTAATTGTACCATGTCCATACACTACATATATTTTCCCATCTTCAAACAGTACAGACAAATCATAAATATTTTCTCTGATACTATGGCGTTTCCAAGGACCACGAGGATCTTCAGACGTAAAAATCTGCAAACCATGCCTGTTTATATTGGAGAATATATAAAAGGTTCCTTCGTGATAACGAATACACGGTGCCCAGATACCTTGCCCGTATGCCTCCTTACCTCCTTCCAATTTAAACTCATCTCCTAAATTAAATTCAGTCAAGGCATAACTCAACAGTTCCCAATTAACAAGATCTTTTGAATGCAATACAGGCAATCCCGGTACACTATGCATCGTAGTGCTTGTCAGATAAAAATCATCTCCTACTCGTATGATATCCGGATCCGAACATTCGTCATAAAAAAGGGGATTGGTGTATGTACCGTTTCCATTGTCAGCACCCCATGATTGAGCAAATATAGGAATACATCCTTCTATGACTAAAAATATCAATAATAGATATTGTTTCATATATAATAAAGGATTTGATATGGTTATGAACTTATACAAAAATAGCCCAAGTGCATATAACCCTATGCAAACTTGGGCTACTTTTAAATATATATATAGATTATTAATAGCCTGGGTTTTGAGTCAGTTGATCGTTATTCTGCATATCGGTCAAAGGAATGGGCCAAAGCCAACCTTTGGCAGGGTCAAACTTTCGCGTAGCGACTGTCACCTTTTCGAATTGCCAAGTGGCTGGACTAGAAGGATCTGAAAGTTTGGTCCGGTTGTAGCCATATACATCATGTACTAGGGATTCGTCTTTCCATCTCAGCATATCTATATAGCGAGTTCCTTCCAAGAAAAGCTCTACCCGGCGTTCGTGTCTCAGGATTTGACGCAATGCGTCTTGAGGCAGATTGCTTCCTTCCACTTCCTGAATGGTGGGCATTCCTACACGTTGGCGCACGGTATTAATCAAAGTATAAACTTCATCGGTCAGATTGTTGGACTCTATCAAAGCTTCGGCACGCATCAGGAGAATGTCTGCATAGCGTAATACAATCTGATTGATGGCGCAATTATCCCTGTCCGTGTTTCCGATATCTGCATATTTACGTGGACGGGTGCCACACGGTACTTGGTCGTTGGCCGGTATAAAAATGATGGAACCATACTGGGAGCCGGGAAGGACTACCGAAGCTGCCAGACGCGGGTCACGGTTCACGTATGGATTCTGGTCGTCATAACCGGAAGTTGGATCCGTAATAGGTTTTCCGTTCGTCATGTAATAAGCCTCAATCAAATCTACTGAGACATTGGGAGTGGCCCATTCTGTGAACGAAGTAGCTGTCGTCGGATAGGGTTGAGGCTGAAGATTTTTAATGTATTGGATGTCGAAAATCACTTCAATGTTGTTCTCATTCGCTTCTAAAAAAATGCCTTCATAATCACTAAATAAGTCATAAACACCTAGGTCCATTACTTCTTTAGCTGCCGCAGCCGCTTCTTCCCATCTTTCGTTCCACAACAAAATACGGCATTTCAAAGCCAAGGCAGCTCCCTGAGTTGCTCTACCTACATCTGTCCCAGAATAGGAAAGAGGCAAACCGGGGGCAGCTTCATTCAAATCGGTCAACACGGCTTCGAGTACCGTACTCTTTGCCGTTCTTGCCACGTAAGCATTCTCCAAAGTCTGTTCTTCGGGTACAATGGGCACATCACCGAAGAACGTTATCAAGTCTGCATATCCGTATGCACGCAAGAACTTTGCTTCCGCCATCATCTGGGCCTTCACACCTTCATCAATAGGAGCCGCTTGCAGATTTATCATAAACATATTAGCACGTACAATCAGACGATAGTCCATACGCCAACGGTCATAAGCGGCTGTGCTAGAGGAATTTTGTTGCCATCCTCCAAACTCGGTAGAGCCTTGCCAGGCGTCTTGGCAATAAGCGTCATCTGACATAAAATCCAACTGATACCAATAAGTAGAGGTGACAGGCTGCAAGGCCGAATACACGCCCATCAATGCCATCTTGCATTGACTTTCATCCTGATAGAATGTAGAAGGCGACAATGAAGATATAGGAGTGCGATCTAGCAAATTGTCTATGCAACTGCTCAAGCCTAATATTCCTAAAACGGATAATAAGATATATTTATATACTTTTTTCATGGTTGTTTTCAATTAAAAGTTAACATTCAAGCCAATAGTATAAATACGAACCTGTGGATAAGCCTGAGCACGTGTTTCACCGACTTCCATTTCCGGATCGAATCCCTTGTAGTTTGTAATGGTAAATGCGTTTTGAATATTGCCATACAAACGTACCGAACAGTTCCGCATGAAAGGCAAGAGTTTCTTGTCAAAAGTATATCCCAGTTCGATATTCTTCAGACGCAGGTACGACGCATTTTCCATATAGAATGTGGAGTGGATGTTGTTACGAGTACCATCCAAAGTCAGACGCGGATATTTGGCGCCCGGATTATCCGGTGTCCAACGGTCTAACCACCAGTCACCCATGTTAGCAAAGCCACTAAACGGACAAGCAATCTCAAAATAGGTATAACCATTAATACCTTGAACACCCTGCCAGAACATGCTGAAGTCGAAATTCTTCCATTCAAGGTTCAGTTGCCATGCATACGTCAAATCCGGAAACTGTTTACCGATGATGGTCCGGTCATCTTCCATCGTTACTTTTCCATCCCCGTTCAAGTCTTTATACTTGATGTCGCCCGGCTGAGCTGTATAGTTGGCGACAGAAACCACACCGTCTTTCAACACATAGTTACGTTGTTCGTGCGGAATGTTGGGGTCGCTATTGTTCTGCCAAGTAAAATCAGATATCTGGTACAATCCATCCATTTCGTATCCGTAGAAAGCGTTGATGGCATATCCTTCCATTTGTGCCTTCGGTTCACTGATGATAGGACTGGCTCCGTTCAAGTCCGTTATTTTGTTTACAATGTGAGACAAGTTTAGGCTAGTCCGAAGTTTTAGACCGTTTTCAAAGTTCTTTCGATAACCGATTAAAGCTTCTATACCTTTGTTGGACACTTTACCGGCATTTACATAAGGAGCGCTCAGATTTCCCATTGTGAGCGGAATAGGCGTCTGCATCAAGATGTCATTGGTACGTTTGTCAAAGTAGTCAAAAGTAAGTGACAAGCCATTATCCAAAGCCAAGTCAAAACCGATATCAAATTGAGAGGTCGTTTCCCACGTGGTTTCCTTATTAATCATACTATTCACCGCCACGCCTGGTTGCAAAACTCCGCCCAATGAATAATTTTGGCCGCTGGAAAGAATTTCGCTCCCCACATAATAGGAGTTGATATTTTGGTTTCCTAGTTTACCCCAAGAAGCTCTGATTTTAAACATATCCAGCCAATCCAGATCCTTCATAAAGCCTTCTTCTGAAACAATCCAACCCACAGAGAAAGAGGGGAAAGTGCCCCATTGATTCCCTTTTGCAAAACGAGAAGAACCGTCTCTACGGATGTTCGCCTCGAACAAATAACGGTTATTGAAACTGTAATTGATACGCCCGAAGAAAGAGCGCAGTCCTAAATCGTAAGCATCCGCATTGTTGCTCATGGTAGACGCATCACCCAAATTAAGGACAGGTTGATTATTGTTTATAAAACCGGAACGGAAACCACTGTTCCATTTCCACTTGAAATACTCTTCCGAATAACCGGCTAAAACCGAAATCTCATGTTTGCCAAATGTCTTGTTGTATCTTAACAAAGTGGTAAGCAAAGTCTGATAATTTAAGGTATTTGTCTCGTTCAGGTCGGATACCAAGGTCTTAGTCGTTCCATCCATGCTGGCCAAAGTGACATTGGCATTAAATGCATTGGTGTTTGCACTCTCTACATTGTAGCCGTAAGTAAATTGCGCACTCAATCCGTCCCATATCTTCAGTTCGCCTTCCAACTGACCATTGAAAACATAACGCTCATTCCTCGACCTGCTTCCTTCCATAATTTCACCATAATAGTTACGTTCGCCATTCACACTCATCCATACGTCTTCCGTGTTCTTTAATGGCCATACTGGAGCGTTCGTCGCATACCATTTAGCGGCCCAAGTATCGGTAGGCTCTTTTCTTACTCCATAGTTCCCGGACATACGAGCCGTCACGCGTAAACGTTTATTCCATAAATAGGAATCAATGTTGGCACGAAAATCTGTTTTCCGGTAATTGGTTCCTACCAGAATACCGTCTTGATCCAGATAACCTAACATGAACGCATATTGAAAAGTATCGGAACCGCCACTGACATTCAAACGGTGGTTCTGCATGCTTGCTTTATCATAATATACGTCAAAATAATTGATGTCAGGATACATCGGATCTGTACCATCACGGAATTTTTGAATTTCTTCCGGCTGGTATTTTTCCGCCTGCCCCGAGTTACGACAAGCTTCATTATACAAAGTAGCATATTCGTAAGAATTCAATACACTAGGCAAGGAGGTCGCTTCTTGTACACCAAAGTATCCGTTATAAGAAAGTTTAACTTTTCCCGTAGCTCCTTTTTTGGTTGTGATAAGCACAACCCCATTGGCAGCACGGTTTCCGTAGATGGAAGCCGATGCCGCATCCTTCAATACGGATATAGAACTGATGTCTGAGGCATCCACGTCCGACATGCTACCGGGAAATCCGTCAATCAAGACCAAGGGGTCGCTGTTGTTCAGAGTTCCCACACCACGGATATTGATAACGGAGCCATCAGAACCCGGCTGACCAGAACGCTGCAAAGCATATACGCCAGACACAGTACCCTGTAGGGCATTACTTGCATTGGTTATAGGACGATTGCCCAAATCGTCCAAGGACACATTGCCTACCGAACCGGTCAAGTTAACTTTCTTTTGTGTACCGTAGCCTACTACTATCACTTCATCCAAAGTTTCACTGTCTTCGACCAGTTCGATACTCATATTCTCTTGTTTCGCTTTTACTTCTTGTGCCACATATCCAATGTAAGTAATTTGTAGAATGGCATTTGACGGGACATTCAGTATAAAACGTCCGTCTATATCGGTTATCGTACCTATGGAAGACTGGCCTTTAACGGTTACATTGGCACCTATGATGGGTTCGCCATGGGTGTCTTTCACTACACCGGTCACCTTTGTTTGGGATTGGGTGGGAGCATCGGATTGCGTAGCAGGCAGAACCATGATTACTTGGTTCGCTAATTTGTAGGACAAGCCGCGCTTTGTTAATTCCTGAGTCAACAAATCTTTTAAATCCTTATTCTGAACGGATAATGTAACATGCTGTTTCCCTTCAATGTCTACATCACGATAGGAGAAGCGATAAGGGGTCTGCTTCTCAATGGCGGAGAACAATTTTTTTATCGGAGCATTCTTCAAGTCCAAACTTATCTTACCGGTTTGGGCATAAGCTCCAATAAAAGTTAACATACAAAAAGATAATAAGGCAAGGCAGCGGGATATAATGTGTTTTTCACTACCTTTGCGCACAAATAAAGATAGATTTCTTTGTAAATTCATGATATTCTTGGTTATTGGTTCATAAATGTATGCTATGTGCTACCATAGCTTTTGAACTAAGCCTCTTCCTCCGGACGATTTGCCGATCGTGCGGAGGTTTCTTTTATAGATGTCCTTCCTATGTTTTCATGGTAAAACTATTTTAATGTTAAACAATCCGTGAACTATTTCATATCGATATGTATGCTATCACCGGTTCGGACATATCGGAAGTCATAATGTTGCCTCAATATATCCAGAATATCTTCAACGCTCTTCTCACGGAAGGAGCCTGTATAAGCATCGTCTTGTAAAGTTGTGTCGTTGACACTAAATGTGACGTTGAATCTTCGTTCCAGGCATCGGAAAACATCTTGCAACGGTTCATGACGGAATGTCAGCTCATCGCTCAGCCAAGCTGTTTCCATTTTGTTGGTTGTCTTCTCCAGGCTCAACTCACCGGTACGTTTGTTGTAAGTGATTTTTTCGTTGGGTTGGGCATAGAGTGTTTTATAAGGTGGCTGTGCCGTATTCACGCAGACGCTACCATTCACCAAAGCCATTTCATAATAGTCTTTATTCTCGTAAGCATAGACGTTAAATGTAGTGCCTAGCACGGTAATATCCATATAGTCGGTTTGTACCACAAAACGCTTTTCTTCTTTTTTCTGCACTTTGAAGTAGCCTTCACCGGTCAATTCCACCCGCCTGTCTGTCCGTCCAAAATCTTGTTGATAAGATAGGGTGGAATTCACATTTAGACGCACTTCACTTCCGTCGGGCAAAACTACGGAAGAAGGCGCAGCGACGCCAGAACGTATCGTAACAGTCTGTTCGGCCAAGACTTGCATCTCATGCCGTTGTGAAAAGAACATGACAGACATGCCCGTAGCCAAGAGGAAGAGCAGGCTTGCAGCAATTTGCAACCAATGAGATTTCTTCCGCTCCCAAGGTACCACCTTGATAGAAGGTCGCAAGCGAGCATATAGAGCTTCTATTTTCTCCTGTGGCAAAAGAGGATAGTTTTCACCGGCCTCCCATTGCTCTTGTAAAGAAGTCTTCAGCTCATCGTCAGTCATGCTATTCACAGCTTCCCGCAATGCGTGAAACTCTTCTTTCGAGATGCTGTCGGTCTGATACTTCTGCAACCACTCTTTTATTTTATCTTTAGATGGATTCATCATTCTCTATCCGTTTTTGTGCGTAATATCCGCATCTCCTGGTTTTATAACATAAGAAATCGTATGTTATAAAACATAAAAAGCGTATTTGCCAAATTTTTATCGGTAGGAATGAATGGTGCTTGATGAGTCCTGCTTAGGTCCCTATGGGACCATGCTGAGGTCCGCCTCGGACCTTACCATGGTCCGGCTTGGACCTCAGTGTGGTCCGTGGCGGACCAGGCTTTGAAAATAGCTGGTCCGCTTATTCGGTTATGAAACAGATATTTATGTGTTTCCTTTAATATAGCTCTTCCAGCGAATGCATGATGAGGCAGTGCGGATAGCAAGCCAATTCTTCGGCGGTGGTTACGCCATGAGTTACTCCGGCGAAGTCTACCAGGGCGGCTTGGGCGGTCTCAGCATCTACCGTACTGTCACCAATGTAAAGCACTTCCTCCCGGCTTACTGCCAATCTTTGCATGGCCAAGAGTAAACCTTCGGGCGAGGGCTTGGCTTGCTTTACATCTTCCCCTCCTATGATGAGGTCGAACAAGTCGGTAATGCCTTCTTTGTCGAGCATCTCGCGGATGCGATAACGATATTTGGTTGAGATGATGCCCAGCTTTGCCCCTTTTTCTTTTAGTATCCGGAGTACGTGTCGGGTTTCCGGGAAGAACCGGGTGTTGGCGGTCATATGTACATCGGCTTCCTTGACGTAGGCTTGGCGGAAGCTTTCCAGACGGTCTCGGTCAGTCACACCGGTTAACAGAGAAAATGAATCTTCCAATGTCTTGCCGATAGTGCGCTTGATGGCTTCATCTGTCACTTGCAGGTATCCGTTCCGTTCCAGTACGTTACGGAAGCACTTCACAATGCCTCTCGACGAGTCGGCAAGGGTGTAATCGAAGTCAAATAAGTAGGTTGTATAGTTCATAACGGGGATGCATTGATAATTCGCGGGCAAAGGTAGGGAAACATTTTCATAGAAACGAGTAGCATACGAGATAAATAACTGAAAAATAATAGGTGGCGTATTTGTTTGTTTCAAATAAATGCCGTACTTTTGTGCCCGATTATTCCGAACCGGGTTTGAGCAAGAGATTTCTAAGTGATTAGAGACCACCCGACGGAGCTAACTTATACATATTATATAAGATGTACGCAATTGTAGAAATCCAAGGCCAGCAATTTAAGGCAGAGGCTGGCAAAAAACTGTTTGTTCACCACCTGCAAGAGGCAGAAGCCGGTGCAACAGTAGAATTTGAAAAAGTGCTTTTGGTAGACAAAGACGGTAATATCACCGTAGGTTTGCCTACTGTAGAAGGTGCAAAAGTGGTTTGTGAAGTAGTTTCGCCGATGGTAAAGGGCGACAAGGTACTTGTTTTCCACAAGAAGAGAAGAAAAGGATACCGCAAACTGAACGGACACCGTCAGCAATTTACAGAGTTAACAATCAAAGAAGTAGTAGCTTAATCAATTAAAACAGTAAGAAGACATGGCACATAAAAAAGGTGTGGGTAGTTCGAAGAACGGCCGCGAATCAGCAAGTAAGAGATTAGGCGTTAAAATATTTGGTGGTGAAGTATGCAAGGCAGGCAACATCATCATTCGTCAGAGAGGTACAGAATTCCATCCAGGCAAGAACATCGGTATGGGTAGCGATCATACTCTCTACGCCTTAGTAGACGGAACAGTACAGTTCAAAGTAGGTCGTGAGGACAGACGTTATGTTTCTGTCATCCCGGCAGAAACAGCCGAAGCATAAGTTTTCCGACGAACGTCATAAAGAAAGGGGCGCGACTTGAAAAAGTTGGCGTCCCTTTCTTTTTTAGGAAGAATGAACTATCTTTGTCCCCATAAAAATAGCGTATAATCATAATCAGATAGAAACATGCTTACCATCAAACAAATCACAGAAAATACCGACGCCGTAGTGCGCGGATTGGAAAAGAAGCATTTCAAGAATGCCCAGGAGGCCATAGAACAAGTATTGGCTCTCAATAACCAACGAAAAAGCATTCAAGTCGTGTTGGACAATAACTTGGCTGAAGTAAACACAACTTCCAAACTCATCGGACAACTGATGAAGGAAGGCAAGAAAGAAGAAGCCGAAACAGCCAAGAACCGTGTAGCCGAGCTGAAAGAAAGTAATAAAACCTTGCAGGCTGATATGGATCGGGCTGCACAAGATTTGCAGAACTTGTTATATACCATTCCCAATGTACCTTATGAGGAAGTTCCTGAAGGGGCAACTGCGGAAGACAATTTGGTGGTTAAAATGGGAGGTATGGAGACGGAATTGCCCAAGGATGCCCTTCCTCATTGGGAGTTGGCCAAGAAATATGACATCATTGATTTTGATTTGGGTGTGAAGATTACCGGTGCCGGTTTCCCTGTCTACAAGGGTAAAGGTGCCCGCCTGCAACGTGCGCTTATCAATTTCTTCCTGGATGAGGCTCGGGCTTCGGGATATACGGAAATCATGCCGCCTACAGTCGTTAATGCTGCTTCCGGATATGGCACGGGACAATTGCCTGACAAAGAAGGGCAGATGTATCATTGCGAAGTAGACGATCTCTATCTTATCCCAACTGCCGAGGTTCCTGTGACCAACATCTATCGGGATGTCATTTTGGATGAGAAACAACTTCCCATCAAGAATTGTGCCTATACGGAGTGTTTTCGTCGCGAGGCCGGTTCGTATGGTAAGGATGTACGTGGATTGAACCGTCTGCATGAGTTCTCTAAGGTCGAATTGGTGCGTATTGATAAACCTGAACATAGTCGTCAGTCACATCAGGAAATGTTGGATCATGTAGAAGGTTTACTTCAGAAATTGGAGTTGCCTTACCGCATCTTGCGTCTCTGTGGTGGAGATATGAGTTTCACGGCAGCTATCTGCTATGACTTCGAGGTGTACAGCGAAGCGCAGAAACGTTGGTTGGAAGTGAGTTCTGTATCTAACTTTGATACTTACCAAGCCAATCGTTTGAAATGCCGTTACCGCACTGCTGATAAGAAAACTGAACTTTGCCACACATTGAACGGTTCAGCTTTGGCTTTGCCCCGTATTGTAGCAGCTTTGCTGGAAAACAATCAAACTCCCGAAGGTATCCGCATTCCGAAAGCCTTGGTTCCTTATTGCGGATTTGAAATGATAGACTAAAGTGTAATGGCTATATAAAAAAGAAAGCTGCTCTTATCCGGGAGTAGCTTTCTTTTTATCCTGTCATTTTGGCAGCTTTCTACTGCCAAAATTTCTTATATATTCGTGGGCTTATGAATATAAGTGCGTGGGCTATTTCATATATATTCGTGAGCCTTCGTATTTATATGCCTTGGTGAAGGCAAAACCGTTTATTCGGCCTTGAATCGGCGAGCCTGTTCGGCTATGAGTTCTTTATCGTCGAAATAGTTGATTTTCATGGCCCGGCGTACTTCGTCCAGCGTAGCAGCAGCAGCGGCACGAGCCGTTTCGCAACCTTGCTTCAGCATATCGTAGATGGCCGGAATGTCTTGCTCGAACTCTTTACGACGTACGCGGATAGGCTCCAGTGTTTCCTGCATGATGGCATTTAGGAAGTTCTTCACCTTTACGTCTCCCAGACCTCCCCGGCGATAGTGTGCCTTCAGTTCATCCAAGTTGGGATAATCGGGCAGGTAACGTTCGAAGTGTTCGGGGCGACAGAAAGCATCGAGGTAAGTGAAGACGGTATTGCCTTCTATCTTACCGGGATCTTGTACGCGTAGATGGTCGGGGTCTGTGTACATGCTCCGTATCTTCTTCTGTACTTCATCGGCAGGGTCGGAGAGATAAATACAGTTACCCAGACTCTTACTCATTTTGGCCTTGCCATCGGTGCCGGGCAAGCGGAGGCAGGCTGCATTGTCGGGCAACAGAATTTCAGGTTCTACCAGTGTTTCCCCGTAGATGTGGTTGAAACGACGTACAATTTCGCGTGCCTGTTCCAACATGGGTTCTTGGTCCTCGCCTACAGGGACGGTAGTTGCCTTAAAGGCTGTAATGTCTGCCGCTTGACTGATGGGGTAAGTGAAGAATCCTACAGGGATGCTTGCTTCGAAGTTGCGCATCTGGATTTCGGTCTTCACGGTGGGGTTGCGTTGCAGTCGGCTTACCGTTACCAAGTCCATGTAATAGAAAGTGAGTTCGCATAATTCAGGTATTTGCGACTGGATGAAAATGGTGGATTTCTGCGGGTCGAGTCCGCAAGCCAAATAATCCAAGGCTACTTCAATGACATTCTGACGCACTTTTTCGGGGGTATCCATGTTATCCGTCAATGCTTGCGCATCAGCTATGAAAACAAACATGTCTTTATATCCGCCGGCATTTTGCAGTTCTACTCGTCGGCGTAGCGAACCTACATAGTGCCCTATGTGCAGGCGTCCCGTTGGACGGTCACCTGTGAGGATGATTTTTTCTTTTGCCATATCTTAATCTAACTTTTATGATTTACGGATTCATTTTAATAACTCCGGATCGTTGAAGTCTTTTTCCCGATACCGGTGATGGAAATAGTCGGTGAGGAACTGTACATGTTTTTGCATGAACATCTTGCCATGTTCTTTCCCATGAATACTGTTGAGACACGCTTCGGGGAGCATGTGTTTATCTTGTAGGATGCAACTTATCTCGTAAGGGATAACATCCGGATTGACGATGAACAGAAATGCGTTCTTTTCTGCTTCTTGGGCATCATAGAACGGATTGTCTGCTGAACAGATACATTCGGCATGCTCCATTTGTATGTACAGACCGCCGGACGGAGTTGCCGTCAGCATTACTTGTTGGATATCCTCCGGATATTGCAGGCCCGTTGCATTTTTATAGCCCATTTTCTTTGTCAGGAAGGCTTCCAATTCTTTTTTATCCCGGCAGAATACGAATGGTTTCCCATGGCAAGCCTTCATAAAATCTTTGAAAGCCAGTTTCTCGTTCAGATGCATCCGTATGTCCTTCTCTTTTTGGATGGCTATCTGTAGTTGTTCATCTTCTAGGAGGATTGCCATCATTCCATTGTGCCACCATGTGTGTCCGAAACGAGTTAATTGTGCGATCAGGATATTTTTCCCGGATGTCAGTTCGTCCATATCAATATCCAAGGATGCTGTTTGGATGAGTAGCTCTTGTTTTTCCTCCAAAAGGTTTTGGACACGGATAACATCGCCTTCCCTGGCAAGGTAACGGTAAAAACTGGGCCGTAGGGTTTCTACTTCTTCCCAAGGGCCTTCGGGAGTTCCGTTACGTTTCCAGATTCGTTTCATCCATTCTGTCGAAGTCAGTGAGAGCAATCCGTTGCGGCTGTTGAGCATCTGGTTTACTTGTTCGTTGTAAAGACTCATGTCTACCTGTTTGGCATGGTGGTCATCTATATCTTCCTCCTTGTTGAGCTCTTCTTCTATGATTTCTTGACAACTTTCCATGTAGTCCCACTCATTGCCTATGCTGATGTAGCAATGGAAGTGAAACCACTCCAGTCTCTTCCGGTATGCCATGAAGTCAGCTTCTTTCATGGTGTCGGGACCTTTCATAAAGGCTTGCATCCGTTCGTTTTCGGGGGCGGTTTCGTATTCTTCTGACAGCAATTCGTAGATGAGGCTGGAGGCTATTTCAATGCCGGGATTCTCAGGATTGATGATTTTTTCGCCTTCATACCGTTGTTGCAGGCAATGCCATAACAGGAACCGGATATCTTCTTGGTTCACTTCATCGGGAAAGTAATCTTCACCGATTGGATAAAACGGGATCCGGGCACCATAACGTCTCTCGCATTCTTCGGTGAAACATTGCCAGATACCGGTTTGTGAAATGATGTCTTCAAACCAAGCTGTTATGGTGATGGCGGTCTTTTTCGTCCAATTGTCATCGAAATTTATTTCTGTATCCACTAATATTTGATAAATGTGATTGGCTATGTCTACGTAATAGCGGTCGGTAGCATTGGCATCTGTGTAAGGATGGCATTCTAACCATGTATTGTTATAGATCTTTTTCTTCATCAATAAATCTCTTAATTTCTAAAAAACTTTTTCAGGCCGTAAAGGTAGGGCTTTTCGGCGAAATGACGAAAAGTTAAAGCACATATTGCACTTCTTTGAACAGGTATTTCCGGAGGCATCCTTGTTCGTCTTCCAGTACCAAACGGCCATCGGGCTCTATATCGGCAAGGCGGGCCATAAAAGTGCCGTGTGCATCCGCATAAGCGTGGAAGCCTTCCCGGCGAAAGAGGGCTTTTTGATAGCGGTCGGCTATGCACATCTGAAAATGTTCATCAGTCGCTGTTTGCAAATGTTGGTAGTAGGTATTCAGCCTTTGTAGGAATCCTTGCAGAATCTCTAAAGGATGGTAGTCGCATCCTGTGATTTGTTTTAATGAAACCGGATTGGGTGCAGGGCTGTGGAACACCACTTGATTGATATTGATGCCAATACCAATGATACATTGTCCGATGGAAATTCCTTGTAGAACATTCTCAATGAGTATGCCGCTTATTTTTTTTCCTTTCCAGTAAATGTCGTTGGGCCACTTGATAGAAATTTCGTCTGTGTAGGTATCCAGTTCTTCTTTAACGGCCAGCGATACCATTTGCGATAGTACAAATTGCCGTTGTACTGCAAGAAAGTGAGGATAGAGTACGGTGCTGAATAACAGATTGCTGCCTGCTTCAGATTCCCAGGAATTGCCGCGTTGGCCTTTCCCGGAAGTTTGAAAACGAGTGGCAATGGTGGTGAATTCTGCGGGTGCAGGTTGTGAAGTGTTGCACAAGTCGGTCAGATAACGGTTGGTGGAATCGGTCTCTTCCAACATGATGATTGGAAAAGGAGAGTTGGTAAAGTTCGGTCTCATAGGAGCATATTCTTAAAATAAGGGTGGGTAAAACGCATTTTCAATATGTTCGATTTGGAAATGTTCGTCATTGCCAACCACGGTAATGATGTCGAAACGTACAGGTTCGTCGATGGCGAACAGCTTCATGTAGGTATCGGTTGCTCGCACAATATGGCGTATTTTTTGTTCGTTCACAGCATCTTGAGGGGCTCCAAATTCAGTATTGCGTCGTGTTTTTACTTCGACAACTATCAATTCGTTATCTTTGGCAGCTACGATGTCCAATTCCAAATGTCCTCTTCGCCAGTTGCGATGGCGGATGACGTAACCTTGACGTTCCAAGTATTCCGTAGCTGCATTTTCTCCGGCTTTTCCCAGTATATTATGTGTTGCCATGCTTATTTTTTCTACTTTGTGGCAAATTTACGCTTTTTCTGCTTTGATTTTACAGAAGTAAAACTAAATTTGCAGGGAATATGAGAAAGAGAGATAAAACTTGTGCGAAAGCAACCCCCGAAATACCTAAACGTCATCAGCGGATGGTCTGTCTGATGAGTGAGGAGGAGCAGCGGATTGTGGATCGTTATCTGAAAAAATATAAGATAACGAACAAGTCGCGTTGGTTGCGGGAGACTGTGCTCAGTTTTATCTATAAGAATATGGATGAAGATTATCCCACCTTGTTTGGGGAACATGATATGAGGAGGTGAAGCCCGGATGGATGATTCGTATTATATGAAACAGGCCTTGCAGGAAGCAAGGAAGGCAATGGAACGTGGAGAAGTACCGGTTGGGGCAGTGATTGTGTGTAAAGACCGTATTATAGCGCGTGCTTATAATCTGACGGAAACTTTGATTGATGTCACAGCCCATGCCGAAATGCAGGCCATCACTGCGGCAGCTTCGGCTTTGGGTGGAAAATATTTGAATGAATGTACCTTGTATGTGACTGTAGAACCATGTGTGATGTGTGCTGGTGCCATAAGTTGGGCACAAATGAGGCGTTTGGTCTTTGGTGCTGAAGATGAGAAACGGGGATATCAGCGGTATGCGCCCGAAGCATTACATCCAAAAACTGAGATTGTAAAAGGTATATTAGCTGATGAATGTGCCGATTTGATGAAAGAATTCTTCAAAAACAAACGCCGCTAATTGTTTACTCTTTAATCTCTTCAAAATCGACGTATTCGCCATCTTCTTGGGTGAATAGTTTCTTGCGTTTGATATGAAGTTCGCCTTCTTCGGGCTGTATGCCTTCGTCTGTGTTTCTTCGGCTGGATTGGTTGAATGAATATCCACCTGTAAAGGGATTAGCCCCGTCTTGATAGGTTTGTGCCTGTTCTTTGCGTCGGCCGATATGGAATAGTCCACGTATCACTGCTCCGATAAGACCTATCCCAATAATTAATAGGGCTATGATTAGAATGAATATAAAACCCAGAAAATGTAACATGGTGTTTGGTTTTTAAATGATGCCAAGTCTTTGCTTATTGTTTGTGCCTCGTGCACCATGATATCAGGATATAGGCGAGGATGCACATGGCAAATCCTTTGATCTGGAGTAATATAAGAAACAGGATGCAGAGTAACAGAAATATAAAACGTATCTTGTTGTCTGCCCAAGAAAGATTCTTGAATTTCAAGGAAAACATGGGGATTTCTGCCACCAATAACCAAGAAAACAGACAGACCAACACCAGCAAATAAATTGGATGAAAGTTTTCTCCAATCAAGGTCGGGTGACAACCTGCTACCAGTGACGCCCAAAAAATGGCATTGGCCGGTACAGGCAAACCTATAAATGAATTGGTTTGTCGGGTATCATTATTGAATTTGGCTAATCGCAAGGCTGAAAAAACAGCAATAAGAAAGGCTGCATATGGCAAGTAGTTAGTCAATCCGTCCATATAGGAAGGATAGTGCATTTCTTTGAATAAGGAAAATATGACAAGAGCCGGGGCTACGCCAAAACTGACGTCATCTGCCAATGAATCCAAGTCTTTGCCTATAATGGAGTGGGCGTTTAGCACACGAGCCGCGAGCCCGTCAAAAAAGTCGAACGCTGCACTGATAATAATAAAAAGTAAAGCTAGTTCGTATTGGGCTTGAAAAGCCATCACGCCAGCTATACAGCCTGAAAATAGGTTCAGGCATGTCAGTGCGTTAGGTATATGGCGGGTAATGCAATTGGCCATTATGCAATTTATTTTAATTGGGCTATTACCGTTTGGTTACCTGTAGTAGTCTGCCCCAATTCTACCAGAATCTCTGTTCCTAAAGGCAAATATACATCTACTCGCGAACCAAATTTGATAAAGCCTAAATGTTCGTCAATATAACAATCTTCTCCGGGTTCGGCATAGGTTACGATGCGTCGTGCCATCGCTCCCGCTATTTGCCTTGCCATTATTTCTACACCTTCGGGTGTCTCTATCACAATGGTAGAACGTTCGTTGTCAGTACTGGCCTTGGGAAGCCAAGCTTTCATAAACTTCCCGTTTTGGTGAGATACTAATTTTACTGTACCGTCTACCGGATACCAATTGGCGTGTACGTTGACCAGGCTCATGAATATGGAAACCATGATGCGACGGTCATGAAAGTATTCGTTTTCTTCCACTTCTTCGATAACTACCACTTTGCCATCGGCTGGGGCAACCACTACCTTTTCTGTGTCTTGTCCAAAAAGTCGGATAGGACAACGGAAAAAATTCACGAGTACAGCATATACTCCCAAGCTGATAACTGCCACGATATAAAACGGTAGCCTGCACTCGTCAAAACCGAAGTACAATACGGCATTAACAGTTAACAACAGCAAGAAACTTATCACCAATGTATGGGTACCTTCACGGTGTATATGTATCTTTTTCAGTCTTTTTAGTCGAGCCATTATATAGTTGTCTGCTTCTTTAGATTGAATCCATCCGCAAAAATAAGGTTATTTTAAAAATATAACAAAGATTTCTGGCAGAAATACACTTCTTCGCATTTTTTTAGGGAATATTTTTGCTGTAATTTTCAGAGATTGTACCTTTATGCTCCAAATTGAAAGGAGACTATATGCAAGATTTTGTTCATTTACATGTGCACACTCAATATTCTTTGCTGGATGGCCAGGCCAGTGTAAGTCGGCTTGTCGATAAGGCCATGAAGGATGGAATGAAAGGTATTGCGGTGACCGATCATGGAAATATGTTTGGCATAAAGGAATTCACGAATTATGTCAATAAGAAAAACAGTGGCCCTAAAGGGGAAATCAAGGACTTGAAGAAGCGGATAGCCGGCATTGAGCAAGGGGAAATTATCTGTGAAGATAAAGAGGTGGAACTGGAAGCTTGCCGTGCCCAGTTGGCAGAGGCAGAGGCTAAATTGTTCAAACCGATCATCGGCTGTGAGATGTATGTGGCACGCCGGACGATGGATAAGCGAGAAGGAAAGAATGATCAAGGCGGCTGGCATCTGATCGTATTGGCCAAAAATGAAAAAGGGTATCATAATCTGATTAAATTGGTGTCGCGGGCCTGGACAAAAGGGTATTATATGCGTCCACGTACCGATCGTAATGATTTGGAAAAGTATCACGAGGGGTTGATCGTATGTTCGGCTTGTTTGGGAGGTGAAGTCCCCAAGAAAATTACCAATGATCGGTATGAAGAAGCCGAGGAAGCCATCCAATGGTATAAAAACCTGTTTGGCGATGATTATTATTTGGAGTTGCAACGGCATAAGGCCACTGTACCTCGCGCCAATCACGAGGCTTATCCGCTGCAACAGAAAGTGAATGCCAAGTTATTGGAGTATGCGAAGAAATATAGTATAAAGGTAATCTGCACCAATGATGTGCATTTTGTAGACGAGGAAAATGCCGAAGCTCACGATCGTTTGATCTGTTTAAGTACCGGCAAAGACCTGGATGACCCTACCCGAATGCTCTACACCAAGCAAGAATGGATGAAGACAAAAGCCGAGATGAACGAGTTGTTTGCGGATGTGCCTGAGGCTCTATCCAATACCTTGGAGATTTTGGATAAAGTAGAGTATTATTCCATTGACCATGCGCCCATTATGCCTACTTTTGCCATCCCCGAAGATTTTGGGACTGAGGAAGGGTACCGGCAGAAATTCACTGAAGAGGATCTTTTCAATGAGTTCACCCGTAATGAAAACGGCGAGGTTGTGCTTGATGAAGAAGCGGCTAATGCCAAAATCAAACGTTTGGGTGGATATGATAAACTTTACCGTATTAAGTTGGAAGCCGATTATCTGGCCAAGCTGACATTCGATGGAGCCAAGCGCCTGTATGGCGATCCTTTGAGTGAAGAAGTGAAGGAACGTTTGACTTTCGAGTTGTATATTATGAAGACCATGGGTTTCCCGGGATACTTCCTTATTGTACAGGACTTTATTAATGCAGCTCGCACGCAGTTGGGCGTATCGGTAGGGCCGGGACGTGGTTCGGCAGCGGGCTCGGCGGTAGCTTATTGTTTAGGCATTACGAAAATCGACCCGATTCAATATGATTTGCTGTTTGAGCGTTTCTTGAATCCCGACCGTATTTCCTTGCCGGATATCGATGTGGATTTCGATGATGACGGACGTGGAGAGGTTTTGCGTTGGGTAACAGAAAAATATGGGCAAGAGAAAGTGGCGCACATTATTACGTATGGTACAATGGCCACTAAAATGGCTATTAAAGATGTGGCGCGAGTGGAGAAACTACCGTTGTCAGAATCCGACCGGCTGTGTAAGTTGATTCCTGATAAGATTCCCGACAAGAAACTGAATTTGCCTAATGCCATCGCTTATGTGCCCGAACTTCAAGCAGCCGAAGCTTCGCCCGATCCTTTGATACGGGAAACCATCAAGTATGCCAAGATGCTTGAAGGAAATGTACGCGGTACAGGTGTACATGCTTGCGGAACCATTATTTGCCGGGATGACATCACTGACTGGGTGCCTGTAAGTACGGCTGATGATAAAGAGACCGGTGAAAAAATGCTGGTTACTCAGTACGAAGGTTCGGTAATAGAAGATACCGGATTGATTAAGATGGACTTCTTGGGGTTAAAAACCTTGTCTATCATCAAGGAAGCCGTGGAAAATGTACGGTTGCATAGAGGAATCGAATTGGAAATTGATAAAATCTCCATTAACGACCCGGCCACTTATCAATTATATTGTGACGGTCGTACGATTGGTACATTCCAGTTTGAATCTGCCGGTATGCAGAAATACTTGCGTGAATTGCAGCCTAGTACGTTTGAGGACCTGATAGCCATGAATGCCCTTTATCGTCCGGGACCTATGGATTATATACCGGATTTCATCGATCGCAAGTGGGGGCGTAAACCGATCGAATACGATATTCCCATTATGGAGAAGTATTTGAAAGATACGTATGGCATTACGGTCTATCAGGAGCAAGTGATGCTTTTGTCCCGTTTGTTGGCCGACTTTACCCGTGGCGAATCAGATGCGTTGCGTAAGGCGATGGGTAAGAAGTTGCGTGATAAGTTGGATCACATGAAACCGAAGTTCATTTCCGGTGGACAGAAGAATGGGCATGATCCTAAAGTGCTGGAGAAGATTTGGGCCGACTGGGAGAAGTTTGCTTCCTATGCATTCAATAAGTCGCATGCTACGTGCTACTCGTGGGTGGCTTATCAGACGGCCTATTTGAAGGCAAACTATCCTGCCGAATATATGGCTGCGGTGATGAGCCGAAGTCTGTCGGACATTACTTCTATAACCAAACTGATGGACGAATGTAAGTCTATGGGCATAAAAGTGCTGGGACCGGATGTCAATGAGAGTAACCTGAAGTTTACGGTCAACCCAGAAGGTAACATCCGTTTTGGTTTAGGGGCTGTGAAGGGAGTCGGCGAAGGAGCTGTGCAGGCCATTATGGAGGAACGTGCGAAAGGTGGAGCTTATAAGAGTATATTTGATTTCGTTCAGCGGGTCAATCTGAATGCTTGCAACAAAAAGAATATTGAATGTTTGGCATTGGCCGGAGGTTTCGACAGTTTTCAAGAAATACGCCGGGAACAATATTTTGCCTTGAATACTAAAAATGAAATTTTCTTGGATGCTTTGGTTCGCTATGGTACTCGTTACCAGGTTGACAAAGCTGCTGCAGTCAATTCATTGTTTGGTGGAGAAAACATGGTGGACATAGCCACTCCGGAAATACCGAATGCCGATCGCTGGAGTGATTTGGACCGATTGAACAAGGAACGTGAATTGGTGGGTATTTATCTTTCTGCCCATCCGTTGGATGAATATGCTGTTGTGTTGGAGCATGTATGTAACACCCATATGGCCGAGTTGGATGATAAAGAAGCGTTGGTGGGGCGTGAAATCACGATGGGAGGTATCGTAACGTCCCTTCGTCGGGGTACGAGTAAAAACGGAAATCCGTTTGGTATTGCCCGGATCGAAGATTATAGCGGGGCGTATGAATTTCCTTTCTGGGGTAACGATTGGATTACGTATCAGAGTTATTTGAATGAGCGTACATTCTTGTTTATGAAGGCGCGTTGCCAGCCGCGCCAATGGAAGCAAAATGAATTGGAACTGAAAATCACATCGATAGAACTGCTTCCTGATGTGAAAGAAAAGTTAATAGAGAAAATTACAATTCTGATTCCTTTGACCATTCTCAACAGTGCGTTTATTAGTGAGCTCTCGCAGTTGACCAAGGAGCATCCGGGAACTACGGAGCTATATTTTAAAGTGACGGATCCGGAAAATAAGATGTCGCTGGATTTGGTCTCTCGTCCGGTCAAGCTTTCGGTGGGTCGTGAATTGATTTCTTATTTAAAAGAACGTCCGGAACTTGATTTTCAAATAAATTAGTTATCTTTGCTTCGCAAAGTTGGATGAAACATGAGCATATAAAAAACATATCAATAACTTAAAAACATTTTGTGAAATGGCTTTAGAAATTACAGACAGCAATTATGAAGCACTTGTAGCAGGAGACAAACCAGTAGTGATTGATTTTTGGGCACCGTGGTGTGGTCCTTGTAAGATGGTGAGTCCTATCATTGATGAACTGGCTGCTGAATATGAGGGCAGAGTCACCATTGGCAAGTGCGATGTAGACAACAACAGCGATGTAGCTGCAGAGTTTGGCATTCGCAACATTCCTACCGTATTGTTCTTTAAGGGAGGAAAGTTGGTCGACAAGCAAGTGGGGTCAGCTCCCAAGTCGACTTATGTAGAGAAAATCAACGCGCTGCTTTAAGGACAATCCGGTAAGGAGAAAGGGCTTACTTACATTTCAAATTAACCTTTAAAAACAGAAGAATATGGGACTGGATGACGAATTTTTGAAAGATGACTTAGATGACGAAAAGACGATTGAGTTCATCAAAAACTATTTGCCACAAGACTTGAAAGAAAAATTCTCGGATGATGAATTGTATTACTTCCTCGACTTGATGGACGAATATTATACCGAAAGCGGTATTCTCGACGCCGAGCCGGATGCGGACGGATATGTCGAGATTGATTTGGAAAAGCTGGTAGACTACATCATCCAGGAGGCTCGCAAAGATGAGATGGGTGAGTATGACCCGGAAGAACTACTTCTGGTTGTCCAAGGTGAAATGGAGTATGCCGATTCGTTGGCAGACGAGGAGTAAGTCTACATGAGATAAGTGAATAAGGCAGTAAAGTGCTGGTAGTTTTCCTCATTTTACTGCCTTATTTTGTTTGGAAATCCCTCAAAAAAACGAAGATGGAACAGTCGCCTCCTATTTCTTTTGACTTCATCTATACCTCTTATTATAAGAAGGCTTTTCGTTTTGCCCAGTCGTATGTGCATGACGAGATGGTGGCTGAAGATCTGGCTTCGGAAGCCTTGATTGCACTCTGGGAGAAAACGAAGATTGAAACAGTCGAACAGATTGCCCCTCTTTTACTGACAATCTTGAAGAATAAAGCGTTGGATTATCTGAAACATGAACAGATAAGGAACACGGCTTTTGAATCAATGGCCGATTGGCAACAGCAAGAACTGGCTCTCCGATTGTCTGCTTTGGAAGCGTGCGATCCGGAGAACATCTTCTCGGAAGAAGTGAAAACCCTGGTCAATCGGACGCTCAAGTCGCTTCCTGCCCAAACACGGCAGGTATTTGTCCTGAGCCGTTTCGAAAACAAATCCAACCGGGAGATTGCCGAAATGCTCTCCGTTTCCATTAAAACTGTCGAATATCACATCACGAAGGCTCTGAAGGCACTGCGTATCGCCTTAAAAGATTACCTTCCTTTATTTTATTTCCTTCATTATTATACTGTTTGTTGATATGAATAGAAAGAAATGTCTACTGTTTCCTCTTTTGGCTGCTTTGTTCTGCCTTGTGGCATGCAACAAAGACGCCTTCACGGACGATTCGGAAGAATCACCCGTATTCGTGACCGACATACAGATGCCCGATGAGGGGCATACTTTCCAACCGGGTGACACCGTGACCATTTCGGCCAAAGGTTTCGAGTATGGTGATGATGTCATGTTGGACTTATACTGGCCTATCGACCTTCCCGACTTGGATGAGGGATTTGCCAAAGCCCAATATGCCGATGTCCTCGACGTGTCTGCCGACCGGATTCGTTTCCTGGCTCCGGGGCGTTATCCCGCTTCCCGGGTGGAGGTGTATCTGCTTCGCCAGGGCCAACGGATGCTGTTGGGCGAAATCCATGTCGCAGACGGACAGACACCTGCCCAACTACAGCTTTACGGCATTATCAACAGCCGTTCGAATACCAATCAGCCTTATGGCATCGAGCACATCAATCCCGCTACGGGCGAGATCACCGAGGTGGTGCAGAACATCGGTGACCTGACACAAGTCATAGGGACTGTGGGGGATTGGTCGCTTTATGCTTTGTCGGATGTCGGAGGGAAGAAAACGGTATTCACCTACGATTTCTCCATCAACTCTGGGAAGGATACGGATATGCAGGCATTGGCCCTCTGCACATCGGGCACAGGAAGCGAAGCCGCCTTGGTGCAGGACGGTGAAACGACTTTGGCCCTCTATTCTCTCAATGCCTCTACACGCACGTCGCCCGGGTCAGTTCCCTATTATTCCCTTCCCGAAGGGCTGAAGCCCGAAGCCTTGTCCACTTATCCGGGCATCATCGTCTCGCAAGACCGTGCGGTGTTGCTTTCGGCGGATAACGGTGACGGCACTTGGTCGCCCGTCCTGCTGGGGTTACCTCAAGGCATCGGCGTGATGGATACCTTGCAGGCTAAGGCTCTTATACCTTTTTATATAGCGCAAGCGCAGGCCGATGCGTCCAGTGGTGCATCTTTCCGCCAGCGGGCAGGTTATGCCGTGGTGGATGAAGCCGGCACCCGTTTCTGCCTGTGGGACTTCGAGACCATGAGTCTGCAATCGCCCTTGGCTACTTACCCCTATGAAGCCCTGTCCGTCGCCACGTATTTTGAGGAAGATCTTGCCACGCAGCAGCTTTATGTCCTGTTCGACATTGACGGGAACGGGAGCTTCATTGAAACGTATGAGGTGGCTTCCGGCACATGGAGCACGCCGCCCGCATCTTGGGGACTGCCCTATGCGGAAATCGTGTGGAGCAGATAAGTGGTGGAGAATACATTTGTAGATATTCTTGATTCATATCCAGAAGGTCTACAAGCCTATTCAGAATAGCGTGTAGGTCGGTTCGTGAATGTTTGCAACCTTAAGGCCGAAGGTTGCAAACATTCACCCCTTAGGTTGCAACCATTCGGGGCTTAGGTTTGCAACCTTCTTTTTTCTTCTTTTGCAGGAACTCCTTATTGTCAATATTTAGTACGATAGATTTTCTCTGTCAGGCAGGCATCGTCTATAAAAAACAAATTTTTTTTCTTTTTCGTTTAGGGTAATGCCTGCTTCAATCGTTTATCCTATAAAACAACGGAAAATATGAATAGTGACCTTTTACAAAAATACATTGCAGGGAACGCGACGGAAGATGAAAAACGGCGCGTGACTGAATGGATACAAGCATCTCCCGAAAACAGGCGCGAATACATGGCGCAACGGAAGTTGTACGACATTGCTTTGTGGCGTACGGATGCGGAAACGATGCAACCTATGTCCAAGAAGCATTTTACCTGGCGGCGTATGAGTTGGGAAGTGGGCAAAGTGGCGGCAATTTTTATCTTGGCTTTCCTGGGCATACGTTATTGGGACCTGAAGTCGGCGGAAGAAGAAAAGACTTCGCTGCAATCTATCTATGTGCCTGCCGGGCAACGTGCCGAGCTTATGTTGGCCGATGGTACAAAGGTATGGCTCAATTCGCGTAGTACGTTGACCTTTCCTGGGGAATTCACCGGGGCTACTCGCGATGTGAAGCTGGATGGGGAAGGCTATTTCGACGTTGCGCGGAATGAGAAACAGCCTTTTGTGGTGGAAACCAATCGGTACGATGTCCGGGTGCTGGGTACGGAATTTAATGTGATAGCGTACGCCAAGGATAGTGTCTGGGAAACTTCGTTACTGAAAGGAGCTGTTGAGATTTGGAAGCCGGGTTCAGATGTCGGTACTTTGCGGTTGGAGCCCAATACCATGGTCAGTCTGAAGGAGAACAAGTTGGTGAAGGGACGTATTCGGGAACCCGATTATTTCCTGTGGCGTGAAGGATTGCTTTGCTTTCACAACATCTCTGTGCGCGACATGATGGAGAAGTTGAAGTTATATTATGGAGTAGATATTGTGGTAAACAATCAGAAACTGCTTCAGAACCGCTACACCGGTAAGTTCCGCACAAAAGATGGCGTAGAACATGTGTTGAGAGTGTTGAGGCTGAACAATGCCTTTACGTATACCATGAATGAAGAAACGAATGTAATCACGATTAATTAACCTTTAAAATAATTCTGCCTATGAAATAGAGTAGTCCATTAGAAAAGAAAAATGGGAAGGTGCTGCAACACCCTCCCATCCGTCAATGCTGTAACATTGACATTTGTAATTCGCGAAAAATCTTAAGTTTAACACCTAAAACTCACTGCAAATGTATGGAAAATATTGCATATCATGAAGTTATTATAGAAATTAAACATCTGTTTCGTATTATGAAAATCACAGCTTTGTTACTGTTCTTGTTTGTGGGGACAGCTTTTGCCACCCGCTCTTATTCTCAATCCATGCGGGTGACCATCGTGTCCGACCATATAGCAACGGGTAAAGTAATCCATGAAATCGAGAAACAAACCGACTACCTCTTCGTTTATGATGCGGATGAGGTCGATATGAAGCGTAATGTAAAGGTAGATGCTCAGGATCGTCCAGTTTCCGAAGTCCTGAACAAAGTATTTGAAGGGACCGATGTCAGCTATGCCATGGAAGGCAAAAACATCATGCTGATGAAGAACACAGAAAAGACCGCTTCGGTTTCGCAAGCGGATGACAAAGTCACCGGTGTTGTGAAAGATGTCCAGGGTGAACCGATCATCGGTGCCAACGTAACCGTTAAAGGAGAATCAATAGGTACAATCACAGATATAGACGGACGTTTCACGCTCAACGTCCCGGCCAATGCCGTTTTACACATTACATATATTGGTTACGTGGCACAAGATGTGAAAGTGGAAAAGGGGAAAGAAATCATGGTGACGTTGAGAGATGATACCGAGTTGTTGGATGAAGTAGTGGTTATCGGTTATGGTACTTCGCGCAAAAAAGATATTACCGGAGCGATTGCTTCGGTGAAAGCCGAAGAGCTGAATGCCGTGACTTCTTCCAGTGTCAGCCAAATGTTGCAGGGGCAAGTCACCGGTATGAGCACCATTCAAAGTTCGGCGCAGCCGGGTGCCGGTATTTCGATTAATATCCGTGGAGCGGTTTCGCCCAACGGAAGCAATGCACCGTTGTACGTGGTGGACGGAGTTCCTTTGCAGACCAACACTACGGCCGACCCGGGACTTTCGTCGGCTGCATACGACTACAAAACAGGTGTGGACCGAGACCCTCTGAACAACTTCAATCCAAGTGATATTGAAAGTATCGAAGTGCTGAAGGATGCTTCGGCAGCCGCCATCTACGGTGCATCAGCAGCGAACGGTGTAGTGCTGATCACGACCAAGAGCGGTAAATCCGGGAAACCGAGAGTGGAATATCGCGCTACTTTTACCTCGCAAGTGCCCAAAGAATACCCCGAAGTAATGGATTCACGTGAATTTCGCGAACAAGCCAACTTGTGGACTCGTGAATATTACTTGTATAGTCACGACATGGGTGTCTATGGCAATAATCCCATTGATTGGAGCGGATATACACCCGTATTTGCGGATGTAAATGACTATGTGTATAATACAAATTGGATGGACGAGGTGATGCGTAACGGATACATCATCGACCAGAATGTGTCGGTGAATGGCGGTACGGAGAAGACGAGGTATTTTTTCTCGTACAACTTTTATGATAACGTCGGCATGCTGAAACAATCCGGATTAGCCAGACACAACATCCGCTTAAACCTGGATCAGGAATTTACGAAGATTTTCAAGGCTGGCATCAAGTTCAACTACTCCAACGTGAAGGCCAACAGTACATCGGTTGGTTCGTCAGGAAACGGTGAAAACATGATTCTCAACGCTCTGCGCTACGCCCCGGATATACCGGTAAGGGATGAAAATGGCAACTACACTCGTTCATACAACCAACTGTATAACAATCCGGTTGCCTTTACCGATATTGAAGATAAGACAACCACGCAACGTATATTCATCGCTCCCACATTCGAGTTGAAGCTATTCGACGGTCTGTCCTTGAGGGGAGTGGGCGGATACGATATGCAGTCCAGTACCCGCGAATTCTACATGCCCTTGTCTGCCATGAATACCGTTGTGCCCGAAGGTCAAGCTCAACTTGGCTATGCGAAAGTAATGAACATAAGTGCTGAAGCCTTCCTGAACTACGACAAAGAGTTTAATGACATCCACCGTGTATCGGCCGTGTTGGGAGCCGGATATTACCGCACGATTAACAGTGGCTTCGGCTTGGCAGCCTACAACTTTTTTACAGACGCATTCGGATATAACAACGTGGGTATCGCTAGCGATAAAGAGCAGGAAGTCGTCCGTTCGTGGAAAGATGAACGTACCAAACTGTCCCAGTTCCTACGACTGAATTACTCACTGCTGGATCGCTATATCTTTACGTTCACAGCGCGTCGGGACGGTTCGAGTTACTTTGCCGAGAACAACAAATGGGGTATCTTCCCCAGCTTCTCTGTGGCATGGCGCATTAACGAGGAAGCTTTCATGAAAGACAAGACTCCGTTCAGTGACCTGAAACTCCGTGTTGGTTATGGCGCTGTAGGTAATGAGAATGTGTTGGGCACCAACTCCATGTCGCTGTACCAATCAGGCTATAATTTCTTGTTCGGGAATACGATGAACACGGGTTTGGCATTGACGCAAATTGAGAATCCAGACTTAAAATGGGAAACGGATTATACACTGAATGTCGGTATCGATTATGGTTTTCTCAACCAGCGCATTAACGGGTCTATTGAATTCTTTCACCGGGGTGCAAAAGATTTGTTGGATTACCAGCAATTGCCTTCTAACAATGCAGTAGGTCGCGTGGCTGCTAACATTGGCGAAACCAAGAGCCAAGGATTTGAGTTCTCTTTGCGAAGCGATAACCTCAAGTCGTCGAAACTGAAATGGGAAACGACTTTCAACTTGTCCTATTTCAAGGCTAATTGGGTGAAACGTAATCCGGAAGTGGCTTTGGCTGAGTACATTGGTGAAAAAGATGAAATTGACGCTATCTACGGCTGGCGAACGGACGGTATCATTACTTCGAAAGAAGATATTCCCAGTTACATGCCTAACGCTGAAATAGGCAACGTGAAATACGTGGATATCAACGGTGACAACGTGCTGGATTCTAAAGATGTGGTAAAGATAGGCAATTCCACCCCCCGTTGGTTTGCCGGATTGGGCAATACGTTCAGTTACAAAGGTTTTGACTTCAATTTCTACTTCTACGGAGCGTTCGGTTACAATAAATCTAGAGGACAGATACCCAACATTGACAACTTGGGTAATTCAGGAAGTGCTCCAAGTAACACATACAGAACTGTTATAAACGAGGTATGGAACAGTCAGACGGGAACCGGATGGATGCCGGGCGTGGCAACAAACGTGTATGATGGTTCGAACCCCTCAGGCAATAGTGATTTCTACCTGATGAACGGTTCTTACATCAAACTGAAGAATATCACTTTGGGTTACACCTTGCCGCAAAATGTATTTGCGAACAGCAAGTTCATCAAAGGCGTTCGTTTCTTCGTAGATGCTCAAAATGTGGTTACATTTACGAACTATGAAGGTTTTGACCCGGAATTGGCGACGGATAATCCTTATCCCCAGGCTCTTTCTTTATCGTTTGGATTTAATCTTAATTTCTAATTGCAAACATGATTATGAAAAAAAAATCTATTATGAATCGATTTATAGTTTATGCACTTTTAGGTGCCGCAGTGATGGGCACTACACTCACCTCGTGTGACGATATATTGGAAACAAAAAACTATACGGACATATCGCCCAATAATTTCTTCCGTACAGAAGGAGACATGGCTGCAGCCGTCACGGGATTGTATGTTCCGTGCAGCACCAATTGGGGCTACACCGATGGCGGTACGGGTGTCTGGCAGAGTTCCCTATACAGTGCTGACATCACTTCTTATTATGCGGCGGGTATGGTGACCACTGACATTATGCGCCACTATTCAAGCTACACGTACGATGAGTTTACGTTCGGTCCGTCTACGGGGGGAGCCATAGCAACATCGTACAACGTCATCCGCTTTGTGGCACGTGCTACAGATGTCATCGACCGCATCAGTAACAGCACAGGTGCTACACAAGAAATCCGTGACAGGTTCGTAGCTGAAACAAAGACATTGCGCGCATACTATATGTACGTGCTGCTTGATTGGTTTGGTCCGGTTAACGTAAAGCTCGACCCAGCAACTTTAATGGACAATGAAATCCTTCCCCGTCCTTCCAACGAGGAATACATCGGTTATATTGAACAGGACTTGGATGATGCCATCGCTTGTACGTCTTTTCCTGATAAATACAACGACGACATCACCAATTGGGGGCGTATGTCCAAGGGTATCGCCTATGCCATCAAAATGAAACTGTACATGCACGAAAAAGATTGGGAAAAAACCAAAGAAGCGGCTCAGCAGTTGATGAACATGGGTTACAGCATTATACCAAACTACGAGGATGTATTCAATCAAGCTTGCACAGCAGAGCATATCTGGTCCATCCCATCAAGCACAGCTTCGGATAACTATTATGTGTCTGAAGTGTTACCGAGCGACTTCAAACGAGGCTATAACAATGTGGGAGAAGCCTATATCCGAGGTACTGACGAAAGCCATTTTTCCGGTTGGCAGATTTATTGCATGCGGTGGGATTTCTATGACACATTCGAGGATAATGATGTCCGTAAGCAAACCATCCTCTGTGAATACGATGCCAATGACGGTAGCCGTAAGGATCGCAACAACGGCATGGTGGGAGCGATTCCTCTGAAATATACCGATACGCAAAAAGCTGATTACGGTATCCAAAAGGCACAGCCTATTATTCGTTATGCGGAAGTATTGCTTTCGTATGCTGAAGCGGAGAACGAACTGAACGGTCCTACCGAAAGTGCCATCGCCGCCGTCAGACAGATCACTGACCGTGCAGGGACTACCATTCCGACTTCAGCCACTGCCAGCAAAGAAGCTTTTCGCGACTATCTGTTAGAAGAACGTGGACGTGAACTCCATGGCGAAGGTCAACGCCGTCAGGATTTAATCCGCCACGGTGTCTTTATCAGCCGGGCGCGTGAACGTGGCAACAATGCACAAGATTATCAGGTTTTGTTCCCCATACCGCAGGATGTGATTACGGAAGCAGGGGGTATTGTAGAACAGAATCCGGGTTATACAAACTAATTATCAATCGCAATATTCAGGAAATCCCTTGGTTGTATTCTTGATAAGTTTCAATAGGTAGATTATATATTAATGGTGATGACAATCAAGGGATTTTCTTATCCCATAAAACGACATGAGAACAACCATATTAAAGTGTGCTTTGGGGTGTCTTGCAGCATTTGTCATGAGTTGCCAAGGCACTGTCTTGAAATCAGATGCAATTGACATTAATGAATTTAAAAATCCATCCAAGGATTATCGGGCAACCTTGTTCTATTCTTTGAACGACAGTTTGTATCCCGATGTCATCCGTAAGCAGATTCAGGAGTTTGCGGAAGGTGGTATTGGGGGAGTTTTCTTTCATGCACGCGAAGGACTACTTACTCAATATTTCGGATCGGAGTGGTGGGCAGCTATTGATGCCGGCGTGGATCAATGCCTGAAAAGCGGAATCAATCCATGGTTTTACGATGAGTATAAATGGCCGAGTGGATTTGCGGCAGGATATGTTCCTCGTAAGAGTGAAGAGTTTCGCGGACATTCTTTAGTGCGCATGGTCAAAGGAGATACAATACCCGTAGGCGGAGAATTGGTCTGTAGTGATGAACACTACCAATATGTTTGTGTGACAACTCCGTTAGGCAATCCATGGCTGAACGGATCGTGTAAAATTGATTATCTGAATCCAGAAGCTGTTGAGACTTTTATAAACCATACGTATAAAACATACGCAGATCGTAATGCCCAGTTATATAATTATGCCGTGAAAGGCATTTTTTTCGATGAACCAGATATACGCCCGTCTTACGACAAGCGTTTTGAAGGGATCATTTCCTATTCACCGGCTTTGCGTGAAGCTTTCCGAGAAGTGAAAGGATATGATATTGCAGACCATTTGGCATTGCTGTTTGAAGAAGTTGGAGATTATCGAAAAGTCCGGCTTGACTTCTGGCAAGTGGCCTCCATGCAATATGAGAAAACCTTTGCGGGTCAGCTTGGTAATTTCTGCCGTGAAAACCGACTTATTCTTACAGGACATTTTTTCCCGGAAGAGACATTGGATGGTTGTCAACACGGCATCGGAAACTTGATGCGTCAGCTTAGGAACGAGGGAATGCCAGGTATGGATCATTTGGAGTTAAGAGTTGATGGTGGGTTGAATGTAGCCAAAAGCGTATCGAGTGTAGGTAATCAATATGGTAAAGAACGCCGTATGAGTGAATTATTCGGTGTATCTGGTCAGAACATGAATTTTGAAGACCAAAAATGGATTGCCAATTGGCATGCGGTATTAGGTGTGAATTTTTTTGTCCAACACTTAGCTCTGTATAGCATGAGGGGAGAGCGCAAGCGCGATTATCCTCCAGCCTTGTCATACCAACAACCTTGGTGGCTTCAAAATAAATATATACAAGACTATATGGGACGATTGTGCTACTTAACCACGGTTGGTAACTATGCTGCCAAAACGTTGCTGATGGTTCCGTTGGAAAGTATGTATATCGCTGTGGGCGAAGAGCGTAGTTCATTGGAAAGGAGTTACTACACCGCCATGGAAAATCTGATGAAAGTACATTGTGATTTCGATTTGGGTGATGAACAAATCATGGAAGAGATCGGTTCTGTGCAGAACGGAGCTTTGAAGGTTGGTGAAATGACCTATCATAGTGTGATCATTCCTCCGACATTGACTTTGCGTCAAACAACAGCGCAAAAATTACTGGATTTTGCTCGTCAAGGTGGACAACTATTCGTTTTAGATGAATATCCCCGTTATATTGATGCAGACGACAGTAGTCTGTTAAATGAAATCAGGGAAACGGCTACACTCATCACCAATACTCCCTCGGATTTTCGTAAGCATCTGGAAGTCTTACCATTTACTCATCGAGAAGAAGCTGAAATTTATACTCAGAAACGGACAACTGCTAATGGTAACATGTATATGGTGACAAACATCGGGCGCAAAGAAACCGAGCTGGTGACTTTTACATTAGGTAAAGATGAAAGGAATCCTGTGCTTTGGGATTTGTTCACAGCCCAAACCTACCGGATAATACCAGATGAAGAAGGTCGTGTTACCTTGGAATTGGAACCGGCCGGGCTATGGGTACTGACGACAGGCGAATTATCAAACTCGGCTACTCCTAATGCTGATTATCAAGTGGTTGGTAAACGTGAATCGGTTCTTACCTTGGATCGGAACTGGCAAAGTCGTAGATTGGATCCGAATGCACTGACATTAGACTTCGCAAGTTATTCACTCGATGGTAAGAATTACAGTCAGCCGGAGCCGGTTATAGCTATCATGCACCGTATGGTACAACAAGGAAAGAATCAACCTCTGTATTTACGATTTGATATACAAGTCTCGGCTGTGCCAGACAACTGCGCATTGGTGGTAGAACATCCGGAAGTATATGACATCACCATGAACGACAGACCGGTCACCGGATTCGGAGAAGCGTATTACCGGGACGTTTTCTTCAAACGTTCATCAAACATTGCTTCTCTGATGCATCAAGGTCATAATACTATTGACATGAAATTGGATTTCGTACTTCCATTGCCTACGGATACCATTTTCGCGCACCGCTATGGAACAGAACTTGAAAGTATTTATCTGATTGGTGATTTTGCTGTCAATGCTCAAACTGTACAGCCTGATAAATGGGATACCGAAAAGAACCAGACTCAGACCTTTGTAGCAAAACCTGTGCATGTGCTCAATCAGTTTGTTATAGATCAGGAAACAGACATAAGTAAAGGAAATGTAACGTTGGAAGGCTATCCGTTTTATGCCGGAAAATTTGAGTTGATCAATTCTTTTGTATTGCCTCAAAAGCAGGAAGATTGTTCCTACTATATAGAATTGCCTTTGTTTGAGGCTATCGTATATGAGTTGACTATGAACGGTAGCCCCGTGGGGGCACGTGTAGCTTCTCCTTATGTCTGGGATGTAACCGATCAAATTGTTGAGGGGGAAAACAAAATAGCTCTTACCATAACCAATTCATTACGTAACCTGTTAGGTCCTCATCATCACAAAGGTGGTGAACTGACTGGGACTTCTGCTCTCAGTTTTGTCGGGACTGGAGGGTGGCCTAACGCAAGGGGCGATGCTGACTGGATAAACCTGCGTCTGAATAAAAAGAATGTATTGCGCGTATGGACTGACGATTATAATGTCATACCGTTTGGGCTTATTGAGCCTGCAAGAGTCTGTGTGCATCACATAGATAAGTGATCAGGTGAAAAGAATTATCAGGTATGTGATTATCGACTAAGTGAAAGATAGGTTATAATTTCATACCTGATTTCTTTAATAGTTTTTGGGGCTACTTTAGTGAATTGTTTTAGTTTAATAATTGGGGTATATGAAGAAAAGTTTAATTTTCGGGATCAGTCTATTATTGACAATAACAGGTAATGCACAACAATCAATGCCGGCCCACACCATAGTTTCTGAAACAGCTTTGTTTGAAAGAGAGTATCCACGGGTCGATGAGCAACATCAAGCTTATTTCCGACTTTATGCTCCCAAAGCTGAAGACGTGAAGGTAAATTGTTGTGGAACGTTTGCTATGCAAAAAGAATCGGATGGCTGGTGGTATGGGAGGACGACTCCTCTTCCTGTGGGATTTCATTTCTACCATTTCTTGATTGATGGTGTAGCTGTTGCAGATACAGAAAGTAATACCTATTGCGGAAGTTTCGGCCGTTCAAGTGCGGTGGAAGTTCCCGAAGGCCCTGAAGGGAATTATTATCGTCCTCAAAATGTGCCACATGGTCAGGTACGTTCCGTAGTTTATTACTCGACATTTGAAGAAAAATATCGTCGCTGTCTGGTCTATACTCCTGCAGAATATGAAACTTCGTTTCAGAAGCGATATCCAGTTCTGTATCTTCAGCATGGCATGTGTGAAGATGAAACGGGCTGGGCCACTCAAGGAAAAGTGAATTTCATTTTGGACAACCTGATAGCAAGCGGAGATTGTAACCCCATGATAGTTGTTATGGATAACGGTAATTGCGGAATTCCGTTTAAACCAAAACCAGGTGAAAACCCGGAGGAAGCCCGAGAAGCCTTTGGAGCAACATTTACTCCGATTCTGTTGAGAGATATTATACCAATGATTGATAGAGAATTCCGTACTCTGTCTGATCGTGAACATCGGGCTATGGCGGGGTTATCCTGGGGAGGTAGACAGACACTCAATACGGTATTGCCTCATTGGGATAAGTTTGCCTATTTAGGATTATTCAGTGCGGCATTGTTCATCAAAGAAGATGAGATATCTAAAATTCACAATGGAATTCTTGCTGATAGTGATGCGTTTAATAAAAAATTTCATGCTTTCTTTATTGGTACGGGGAGCGAAGAAAACTTTGGAGCCAAGCAATTTAGCGATGCGTTAAGTGAACTTGGTATCAAAAATACCTTTTACGAATCAAAAGGAACTGCCCATGAATGGTTGACATGGCGACGCTGTCTGAAAGAGTTTCTTCCTTTGTTGTTTGATGAATGCCCTTAATAAGGATAAATTAGCAACCGAAGGCGCTTGGAATCGCGAAGTACAGAGTGGACTTTAAAGCGAAAGAAAAAGTGCCTTCGTTGTTATCCATTGTTTAGGCTGGTTATTTCAGCTCCTTTACTTCTTCCAAACTTAGTCCAGTAGCCAAAGCTATTTGTTCGGCAGGAAATTCTGCCCTTTTGAGATTGAGTGCAATCTCCAGTTGCTTTTTCCGCTCACCTTTTTTGAATTGATCTTCCATCACGATTTGGCTGACGCTAAAACTGTCTACTGCTTTGTCGTAGGCGATACGATCTGCTTCTGACAGGTTGGCGACAGCAGCCAATCGGTCCAGACGTTGAAAAACTTGCTCTTTCAACGCTTCGGGCATTCTGTTCCACTGGTTCATATTCTTTAATGCATAAATGAGTTTGTCATAGCTCCTTGAAGTTCGTCAAGAAAACACCGTAAACAGTTGAAAGTCGATAATGCTTGCCATAAGGGACTCTTTCTTCACATATGATTCCGGAATTTCCTTCGGGAACTTTTTTATTAGTCTTGAACAAAAGTTGTGTTTCTTTTGTTCATGTGCAAATTTATAAAGCATCCTCTACTTTCGTGATGCGAAGTAGCAGATAGGGGGTTAGGGGAAGTCGGATTTTCCGGTGATGTATGTCGTATAAGCGATAGTCGCTTACTGCACCGGTCTCCATGATGTCCGGATAGGGGGTGATAGTCATGTTCCAAGTGTCTATGATTTCTATGCGGAACTTGGTGCCTGGCTTCAGCGGCGGATAGCTGGCGTTCTTGGCGGGAAGGTTGAACATCCAGGTGTCGCGCATTTCCTTGCCAAAATAGACTAAGTAACAACCTTCGCCGGTCGTGGCTGTTCGGACATCCCGGCTGACATCGGCCATTTGCAAGGATCCGGGAAGGCTTTCCATAATCTTTCTGGTAAAAGGAATGCGCTTCCATGACTCGCCGCGCCACGGGCCGCCTTTTGCCCAAAAGATGGTGTCATTGCCTTCGTGGCGCATGTAACATTCGCCGTGTGTCACATAGACGCCGCAAAGTAATCCTTGCCATATTCGGTGAAGCATTTCTTGGCCGCTCAAGCGACCCCAACGGCTTGACAGATTGCCTTCATAGCATACTTCATCCAATAGGACCGGCTTTCGATAGATGTTGTAGAGTATGGAGGCACGCCCCGCTTCTTCTACCGGAGCTTCGTCTTGAATGCTGGTATGGGTCAGTTCGTCCATCCAGTAAGGGAAATAAGTGGCTGTACTTCCATGAATGGAACAAAGGTGTCCGTAGGGATCGGCGGTACGCACAGCTTTAATCAGGGTTATCCAATCATCTTCTGTTTTGGCCTTTACATAGTCATATTCATTGGCGAGTGACCACCATACGTTGCTGAATGAAGAAAGTCTGGCACACAGGTAGCGAATGTAGGCCAGATTGGTTTCCATCGGTAAGCTGTCGAAACCCCAATGGCCTTTGTCATAAGGATGAAACAGAATGAGATCTGCTTCTATGCCAAGTGCATTCAAGGCATCAATTTGTTTTTCCAGATGATGAAAAAATGCCGGGTTGAATCGAGAGAAGTCGAATGTCCTTCCTTTTCCAGTTTCTTCTTTTATGGGAAAGGGATATAACTCCGGTTCTTCTTTGCAGAGTGTGTAGTATTTGGGGAAGACACACATGCGCACTTTGTTGAAGTGGGCTGCTTCTAAGGAAGATAAAGTTTGCCGGCGGATGCCTTCGGGCATGTGAATCCATCCATAAGCCGTAGTTCCTATGGGCCAATAGGAACTGCTATCGGCGTATTGGAAGCAATGGGTTTCTTTTATACGCACAGGTCCATGCTGATCGGAAGGAATACAATGTAGTGAGCCGGATTTCTCGGAAAGAGCAGGTATGTTACATGTTGTACGGTAGTTCCACCTGCCAAGAATCGTGGGCATGAAGCGTACTTTATAGCATCCGTCGCCATCGTAAAATCCTTCCACGTGGATTGTGTCGTGGGTATTTGTGTGCCAAAAGGTGGCTTTAAGTTCCACATCGGTGAATGGATTGCCTGATGACGGGCCTGTGAAAGTTAGTTCGAATCGTTTCCATTGCGCTACTTCAGGTTGGGCAGAAGCAGTGAAAGTCGTGGTAAGTAGTATGCTCAACAGCATAGTTACCAATTGTATTTTAATGATTTTCATGTGATTGAGTATATTGGTATAAGGCAAATATATATAATTTTAGATTATAATCCAATCTTTTCATGTATATATTATCATTTTGACACATTGACAAACGAAGGCGCTGAGAATCGCTTATTTCCACCCGAAGTACAGCTTGGTGGATTTTAAACGAAAGGAAAATAACTATTCTCTCTCATTTTCAATGGAATAAGCCGAAATTTAACACTTGGAATTGCGCTCAATAAAAGCCGAAAGCACCTCTTGACGTTCGAAATGATTCCTTTTTAGTCGTAATAATTGACAAAATGGCCTGGAAAATGGCTTAATTACCCGTGGATAGTTGCCCAACTACCCGCGGAAGATTGCTTATTTACCCATGGAAGAAGCAATGTTATGCCTCGGAAGAAGCCATGTTATGCTTCATAACATAGTATGTTATGTGGGAGAAGGTCGTTTTTTATGCTTTTTGTGTTCTATTTGGCGAGTTTTGAAAATGGAGCGTGTTAGCTAAATGGGTCGTTTTATTTCTTTTAGATTGATTATTTGCCGATTTGCTAACATATTGAATTTAGAAGCCGTATAGGAAAAGTGCGAGCAAGCAGGTGAACTTTTGCAATTCTGCCCGAATGACTTTTAAAGAGGCCGAAAGCTGATTGCGAACCACTTGCTCACTAATGGAAAGTCGCTCTGCTATTTCTGCTACGGATAGTTCCTGTTCTTTGTTCAGTTCGAAGATTTCACATTGACGGGGGGTAAGTTTCTGTTTCGCTTTTACCAATGCTTCCCGGAAACGTTCCAAGTCCATGTATTCTTCTACGTAATCGCTGGATGCTGCCCATTCATATTGGCACTTTATAAACTCTTCCATTAAGGGGTGATTCAGCCGGCGACGCAATTCTTTCAACAACAGGTGATAAGAGATGGTAAACAAATAAGATTTAAAAGAACAGTTCGGATCCAATTTTTTCCGGTTAGTCCAGATACGCAAGAAAGTTTCCTGGACAATATCATCTGTCACCGGTTCGGACTTAACATACCGGAAAACAAAGCCATAGAGTCTGGAAACCCAATGTTCATACAACTGCCGATAGCATTCGGTCGAGCCGGCTTTTATTCCAAGAAGTAAGTGCTTTTCATCCATTTTAAGCTTGTTGCCCCCTCTTTTTTATCGAAATTTCTTCAAAAGTAAGACTTTTCTTGGAATCTGTCTCACAAAATCGTCGTTTATTCATAAAAAAACTGCCCGACAATAACTGCCGGACAGCTTTTCTACAAATCCATGTATCTTGTTTGGGTACGTTTGTTTAGAAGAACAGGTAACGTTCGTCTTTCACATTGGCCTTCTGATAGAGGTCATTGATGAACTGACGAACTACGATGTTCGTATACATACCTTCTAACTTATTTACTTCAGCAGCTTGGTCGTAAGTTTCCTCCAATTTTTCTTCAGCATACGGTTGGAGTACATATACACCCCCGTTTCCTTTGATAGGTGCGCTCAGCTGGTTTACTTCGCCCACCGATGCAAAGGCACTGACCATCGGTTCGCTTGTACGTAAAGCTGATACAAAGGCCGGAGCACCAAATGTGACGTGTTTTACCGAATCGGTTACAGCATTGGCCATTCCTTTATATTGGTCGAAAGAAGTAGCACCGGCAGCTTTCATATCCGCCATGATTTTCTCTGCTTTCTTATCGCGCAGCACTTCCATCCGCAGTTCATTGCGAACCAAAGCCAAGGGGCGATATCCTTCCGGAACAATAGATACGAGGCCGACAACCATCATGTGGTCGCTTTCTCCACATTCATACAGGCCAGATACCTCGCCCGGTTTAGCGGCAAAAGCCCATCTCAAAGCCTCTTTTGTGCCACGTACACCACCAATGCCGTGTTCTGAGCTATATAAATCCGTTCTGTCGAGCAAACGATAACCGGCATCTTCGGCATTTGCCATCAGTTTCTCTACCGTGTTGTTTGTAGCAATAAACTCGCTGAAGTCGTTATATGCCTTGCTGTAAGTTTCCTTGCTGAATTCAACCGGACGTTTTACCACAGCCACTTTGTATTTGTCCGTTACAGCCTTCTTATCAGTTACTTGCAGAATGACATTGGCTTGAGCCAAAGAGAGGTTTTGCAAGTCATTCTTTTCAGCTGTTGTAATAGCTGTGATATATTTTAAATTGTCACCATCCAATTGGGCGCCTTCATAGTTGGCTGAAGAAATCCAAACGGGTTCGCCGGTCTGACCATATTTCTTGGCCACTTCTTCAAAACTTGCACCGCCCTTGATGGCTGTGTAGATACTATCAGCCAATACCTTCGTCTTATCTGCTGTTTCGGCAACAACTTGAATTTGACGATATTGAATAGAATCGGGCAAGGAAGCTTTCGCTAATTTTTTGAAAGAATTCATGGTGTTATCGCCCGCATAGTAATAAGGACCGAAAACGTCTCCCATGGCTACAGAGTCCAAACGTGCCACTACGTCACGAGGCAAAGCTCTGGTGGTATAGAATAAATCTACATAGGGTTGGTCAGAACCCGTAGAGCGAATGAAAGCCGAATAATCGGCAGGAGTTGCGGCAAGCTGAGTGGTATATTCGTCCATCTCTTTACGCAAAGCGGCTTTATCTTCTTCGCTGGCAGTTACTTGTACGTCAATATATTTAATGTTACGAGTTTCAACGAACTGACGATATTGTTCTTTCTTAGCTTCGTAAGCAGCCTGCAAATCGGCATCTGTAATGGCAATGGTAGAATCGACTACGGAAGAGTAGGGGATAGCAGCCAGTAACATATCCGTTTGGTTTACCCGACCATCGAAAGCGGATTGGGCTTCTACCGGATTAGACAACAGGGATTTTGAAATCAATGCTGCATATTTTTCTTGCAGGCGTGACTGAACAATTGTTTTTTGCACAAAAGACCACAGTTTATACATAGAGTCATAATACTCTACATATTGAGCAGGCATCTGATTCCTGTTCATATTAGCATAGTCTGCCAAGAACTTCATCAACATATCTTTGTCAAAGGCTCCCGTCTGAGGATTGCGGAAAGGAGTACGAGCCAACAGCATGTGATTGCCTTCGTTAATGATTGATTTCAGCTCAGCATCAGAAACAGTCAAACCTAATTTCTTGGCTTCTGTTTCAATCAGTTGATTGTTTACGTAGGTTCTCCATACTTCATCGCGCAACTGGTTAAATTGTTCATCAGTCAATGTACTCATACCGCTGGTAAGTTTTACCACTTCGCTGTATTCTTCCACCATTGTTTGATAATCCTGAGCAGAGAGACTCTCTCCATTCACCTCACCGACATCTTGTGACTGGTGGGGTTGCAGCACTTGCCATGCATCACCTGCAATAAAAGCGAAAAGTGCTAAGCCCACAGCAATCACCAATAAAGGTCCTTTAGACCGAATTTGTTGTAATGTTGCCATTTCTTATTGATTTATTTGTTTATTATTATTTCTTCTTATCTCATTTTAGCGCACGAAGATACAAAAAATGCAAATATACATCTATTGATTCTCCAAAAAATTATGATTTAATGTACTATTCAGTAACTTTTAGGCGTACTAATTCGATTTTTGTAGCGCTCATCTTGATGATTTTGAACTGAAAAGGCCCGATTGGGATGATTTCATTTAGTTTCGGGAAGCTTTGATACGTATTCAAAATCAGTCCACCAATCGTCAGATAATCGTCCGATTCCGGTAATGTCAAATTATATGTCTCATTCACCTTTTCAATCTCTAAACGGGCCGACAGCACATATTCGTGTTCACCCACCTGTTTGCATATATAAGAGGTATTGTCGTGCTCATCTTCAATATCGCCAAATATCTCTTCTACCAGGTCTTCCAAGGAAACGATACCTGATGTCCCCCCAAATTCATCGACTACTGCAGCTATGGTTTTCTTTTGTTGCATGAATAGTTTCATCAGCTTATGAGCTGGCATAGTTTCCGGTACAATGGGAATCTCTTTCACATGTTCTTGCCACTTGTCCGGATGACGAAACATTTCGGAAGAATGGATATACCCGATAATGTTATCAATATTGCCTTCGTATACGATGATCTTGGAGAGTCCAGACTCTATAAATAAAGTTTTCAAATCTCCGAGAGCCACAGACGTATCTACAGCCACAATTTCTGTACGAGGAACCATGCAATCGCGAAGTTTGACATTCGAAAAGTCGAGCGCATTCTGAAAAATTTTCACTTCGGCTTCCACTTCGTCGGCATTGTCTGCATTTTCAATACTCGATTGAATGAAGTGATCTAAATCGACTTTTCCCCAAGCTTTTTCCGCAACCTCTTTATTAGCTTTTACGCCTCCCATGCGTAGGAACAAGCTAGAGATTACAGAAGCTATTTTAGACAAAGGGAATAAGACAATGTAACAGATCAACAAAGGTATGGCCAAAGCCTTCAGTATGCTACCGGGATTAATTTTGAATAAATTTCTTGGTAAGAACTCTCCGGTTATTAAGATGATGAATGCGGCTATAATAACTTGAAGAAATATCAATAGGAAAGGAGCGGAAATCCCTTCAGCCTGCAACCAATTTCCGGTCAGTTGCGCCATCAGCAGTCCATAGACCACCAACGCAATGCTATATCCTGTCAATAGCATGGATACGAAATCTTTCGCATGCTGAAAAAAATAGGTTAAGATTCTGGAAGAGAGTCCTTCCTTGCGCTCCACTTCAAAGCGCAATTTATCTACCGAAACAAAGGCGACTTCCATTCCCGAAAAGAAAGTCGTAAAAAGTAGTGCTAATACTAAATATATCCCTAGATCCATGGTTAAGATGCCCTATTGATGGAGTCTGTCTGCAACGTATCGGAAGAAGCTGCCGTATTTTCTTCATCGACATAAAAAATACCATTCGTCCGGAAAAATTTATAACGAGTCATTTGTTCATTCGACTCGAAACCAACCGCATAAATGATTCTATCCGGCTGTTCGATGCGTACTTGTTTATCCGAATAAACCCTTTTTTTGTTCTCATCCCAATACAACAGTTCCGTATCAAACTTTTCGCCTTTCAGATTCTGTATATGCACATTGCTCATCAACTTCCAAAGTCTTTGCTTATCGTAATAATAAGCCGTATCAGCTTCAATGCTTGCTTCTACTTGAAATAGGGAATCGAACTTCTCTACATAGACTCCTTTTTCAAAAGACCAATAGGAGGGAGATTTACGGTCATATACTTGCCACTCTTCCGCATTAATCCGATAACGGATAACCCCTGAGTCGGATATCAAGGTCATCACTCCCCGTGTGTCCATCACCGGAAGAGAGTCACGCTCCGTGATGGCTTTCCCGACTTCTTGTGTCTGGCCTGAACAGGCAGAAAATAAAACAAGCATAACCATCACCGTCCAGGTAATGGTTATGCTATTCTTCGTATAACTAATCACTTGATTAGGGTATATGGTCATACCATCATTTATCTGACAGTTGTTGTCTCACCAATCCAGCCACCTACCGTGATACGGTCGCCTGTCTTATAACCCAACATAAAGAGGTCTTTTGTTTCGGGCAAATGAGCAGAATATGTCTTGATCAGCTCGTTTGCCTGATCTGTAACAGAAGGATCGATTGATTTAGCTCTTTGCAGCTTGTCCAATACGACATAATAGGTACATCTGTTCAACGCAGGTTCATCACTCCAACGAGGACTTGAACCATAAGCCTGAGCCAACAAAATGTATGCACTACCGAACTCAGGATTAAACTCCAGCGCTTTATAACAATAGCTCTTTACCTGCGAATATTTCTTTGCACCGAACATGGCACCGGCGGCAGCATATGCCATTTCGCACTTCTTAGCATTGTCTGTTTCCATGGACAGAGCTTCTTCGAAATACTTAACGGCCGTGTCATAATCACCTTTCTTATATGCCTGATAAGCGCAACCTACAGCAGCATCAGCGGTCGGGTTAATCTTATACATATAATAAGAAGCTTGGAAGTAAGCTTCGCTATCCGTACATTTCATCATCTTCAGGACGTTGATAGCCTTCTTCAAGAAAGTTGAGTCATTTTGGTTAGCCTCTACTTGCGGACCATAGATGTTTTGCAGCGATTCACAATCGGCTACACCACTATTAATAAAGATAGCTACCAAGTTCTCACGGATTTGTGTCAGACTCTTCTTGGTAGATTCCTTGGTTTCAGCAGCAATGGCTTTGTCTGCATATTCTGTGGATTTCAAGTAATCGTCAAAGAACTGATCGGTATGAGCAGGATCAGCTTTCACCAGACGCATGGAGCAATCCAAGAAGAAATACAATATACTACCTGGAGACTCTTGTTTCTCAGCATCTACCGATGCCTTCAGCCACTCGTAAGCTTGCTTCAAATCTGGCTTCGGTGCATATTGCAGATAGTCAACAGCTTTACGTCCTTTAGCACCTTCTACGCCATAATTCAGTTTCGTACCCTTAGCCAAAAAGTCAGGAATGTATTTCATTTCTTGGTCATAAACGCCCATCAACTCATTGAAATACTTCTGATAGTCAGCTGAATTACGGTCCTTGTTGGATTTCAAGAAGTTCTCTAGGATCTTCTTCGCATCGGTGTACGTGTAATATCTCAATGTCGGACAATCTTTCAAAACCTCCATACAAGGAGCATAAGCATCTTTAAAGTTCCCAGCCTTAACAGCTTCGTGAGAAATACTACTGTTGGCATTACAATCATTCTGTGCATACGCACAAGCCGCTCCACCCGAAAGGAGCATTACCGCTACAAGCGTCCTAATTTTCATTGTATTTAAATTTTTAGTTGTTATATTTTTGTCTATTACTATTTGCTCTATCAATTTACTCTGTTCTTGAAGAACCAACGCTCATTGAATGTAATGCCAATACAAATACGCAATGTGTTTTCATCCAAGAACGACATTTTCGATCCTTTGGTTCTTACATACTGGGCAGTCAAACTTATTGTAGACCGGGTACGTACCAACGGAAGCCCGAAACCTGCTGACACTCCAAATTCCTTAGCTGCCCGTTCTCCTCCTATCTTGTAGTAGGGCTGCGAATAGTAGGCACCCAAGCGATACTTGATATTCGCCAAATAGCTTCTTCCCATCGGATTCGGAAGATATTCCAATCCTACTCCTATCCGCGTACGGGAACAGAAAGCATTCTCATCGTTCATGTAAGTCACCTTGTCCCATTGTTGCCACAGAAAGTCAGCTGCTACGGTCAAACGGTTATCATAAACATAAGCTAATCCCGCTCCTATCGACAAGGGTATGCCAAATACACCTACTGTGTCGCGTGTGGTGGTGGTCACTCCGGTGGATGAATTCCCCACTTGTATGTTCACGGACGCATCATTATTCAAGTCATGTCCCGGAGAAACGACCGCTCCCAATGTCAACGCATGTTTTTTCCCCAATGCATGGGTATATTGCAATCCCAAATCGAGCTTATAACTCTTCAGAGTGGCACTCGTTGTCCTCATATAAGGCAACTGATTTGCATCCGAAGGGAACGTTAATTCAGATGTCCTTGTAATGTCTCCCCAAAGGTACGAAAAATTCGCACCTACCGAAAGATTTTTAAATATTTTAAAACCTGCACCAAGGTACAACTGATGCAAGCCCCCATCACCCGAGTAGGTGATCGTACTGGAATTGCTGGGATAATCCGGATCTTCCCGATATTCGCTCATGCTATACCCGATATTCGAGAATGGTAACAGGCCAATACTCATGCCACACCATTTGGCCAAACGAAATTGCATCGTCACATAATCAAAACTGGAGTTTTTGGCATTTTGTTTTAGCGTTCCGTTGCTGAAATTGGTATTCTGTAATGATACCGCTCCGTCAAAGATAAAAGTGAGAGAATCGACTGCCGTATAAGATGCCGGATTGGCAAAATTTACATACGATCCATCGCGCAAACCATAAGCCACTCCTCCCATCGCTTTACTATTAATGGAGCCCGGATCAGACAAATGTCCGTATCCATACCTCGTATAGGGTGAGTTCGTATTGTTTTGAGCGAAAGCCGCTCCCGATAATGCCATGAACAAAAACACCAAGAGCGCTTGTCTATATTTTATCATTATTATAAGTTAATATACGGTTTAAACCTTTCAACACTAAAAATTTGTCTGCAAAGATGATACTTTTTATGTTTGCATCAAAAGAAAAATTATCCCCGCCCGTTAAAAAAACCAAAAGTTCAGGATATTTAATTCTCATAGACTGAATATAACCTACGATTTCATGTTCTATTCCCCGCAACACACCGGCTCGAATGGCCGTATCGGTATCCTTGCCCATCGGAAGCAAACGCCCTTCGGCTTCTACTAAAGGTAGCCGGTTGGTAAAGTGGTGTAATGCCTTGAAACGCATCTGCAAACCCGGGGAAATGTTGCCTCCATGATAGCGCCCCATAGCATCAACAAACTCATACGTGATGCAAGTTCCTGCATCGATCACCAAAATATCCCGGCCGGGGAATTGGTCGTAAGCGCCCACTACGGCCGCCATGCGGTCATAGCCTAAAGTCTGCGGGGTTTCATAAAGATTCTCCACCGGAAGAGGGGTGTGTTGGTCAAGCCACAACAACGGACAAGGAAGTGAGGCTAATTGAGATTGGACTTCATCGGACAAATCGATTACCGATGCCACAATGGCTCGGTCCACTACATACTTCCGGCACACCTCGGGCAAGCAGGCCAACGTCCGATTCGAATCGTGTATAGCCTCAATCAACGAATCTTCGTCAAAAAAAGCCACTTTGGCTATTGTATTTCCTATATCAATAATAAGATTCATCTTCTTCTAATCAGGCCGCAAAGATACGACATTATTTTTACGCCTCCAAAAAAGAATTATGTGGCGTCGTGAGGGAAATGTGGATGTGGACAGATTTGATTTGTTGAGATTATTAACCAAGGAAAAAGATCATTCTTTCCCCCTCGTCAGAAGGCCTTCTGGAGGGGGTGTCGGAAGGTTACTAACATTCGGGCCGAAGGTTACTAACATTCCCCCTCTATGTTACTAACATTCGACCCTTAGGGTAGTAACCTTGTTTGCACCTATCTTTTCTTTATTTGGTGATTTGTAGAGAAAAATGTATTTCTCCTCAACCTCGAGTAGTTTCCAAGGAGAGATAGAAAAAAGTCCTCGAGGTGTGACAAAACAAAAAATGGGACGACTAATGGGGTAAAATTCAACCAAATTACTTATCTTTGTTAACTCAAAAGGAGTTGGCATATAAAAACGAAGAAGCAATGAAGGACTTTTTAAAATTTACATTTGCTACCGTTGTGGGCATTATTCTCTCTTGTGTAGCGCTATTTTTCATCAGTATCCTGTTCTTTTTCAGCCTGGCGGCTTCATCGGACACGGAAACCGAAGTACGTAAAAATTCAGTTCTGGTGTTGGACTTGAAAGGGGAATTGCTTGAACGCACCCAGTCCATCCCCTATAATTTCTTCATGAGTGAAGATTATCAGACATATGGGCTGGATGACATCTTGTCTGCCATCCAAAAGGCCAAGGAAAATGAAAACATCAAAGGTATCTACTTGAAAGCCGGCTATCTGAAAGCGGGGTTTGCTTCGATAGAAGAAATCCGGAATGCTTTGCTCGACTTTAAGCAAAGCGGTAAGTTCGTGGTGGCTTATGCGGACAACTATGAGCAGGGATTGTATTACCTGGCCAGTGCTGCCGACAAGGTGATGATGAATCCGAAAGGAGCCTTGGAATGGCGAGGCATTGCTGCTGCTCCCGTATTCTACAAAGATTTGCTGGCAAAAATTGGGGTGGAGATGCAAATATTTAAGGTGGGGACTTACAAGTCGGCCGTAGAACCGTTCATTGCCACAGAGATGAGCCCAGCCAATCGCGAACAAGTAACGGCTTACATTGGTTCTATTTGGGAGAGCATCACGCAAGCCGTGTCGGCATCGCGTCATATCAGTGTGGAGAAGTTGAATCAGTATGCCGATGAGATGCTGATGTTCAAGCCCTCGATGGAAAGTGTAACATGCGGACTGGTGGACACCTTGATGTATCAAAACGATATGCGTGACTATCTGAAGCAATTGGCTGGTGTTGATAATGACGACACGTTGCCTGTGCTCGGGCTGGACGAGATGATTACTGCTCAGAAGAGTATGCCTAAAGACAAAAGCGGAAATATCGTAGCCGTTTACTATGCCGCTGGCGAGATAACCGACTATGAAATGTCTGCCTATAACGACGAATCCTCCATTATTCCGTCCAAGGTCATTAGAGACTTGCGCCGCTTGCAAGAGAATGATGATGTGAAGGCCGTCGTCCTTCGCATCAACTCACCGGGCGGAAGCGCATTCGGGTCGGAACAATTGTGGTATGCTGTGAGCCAATTGAAGAAGGAAAAGCCGGTCATTGTCTCCATGGGGGATTATGCCGCATCGGGAGGTTACTACATGGCTTGCAATGCCGATACCATCGTGGCCGAACCTACCACTCTGACCGGTTCGATAGGCATCTTTGGCATGTATCCCAATGTGCAGGGGTTGACCGATAAGATTGGGCTGGACTTCGACGTGGTGAAGACGAATCAATATGCTGACTTCGGTGCCGTAGGTCGCCCGATGAACGATGGCGAAAAAGGGTTGATGCAAATGATGGTCAATCAAGGTTATGACATCTTTCTGACCCGTTGTGCAGAAGGACGGAATATAGCGAAAGAAGAATTGGACCAAATAGCACAAGGGCGTGTATGGACAGGAGCCAAAGCCAAGGAGCTGGGCTTGGTCGATGAGTTGGGCGGTTTGGATCGTGCATTGGAGATCGCGGTGGAAAAGGCCGGCATTGATAGCTACACCGTAATGTCCTATCCTTCCAAATCGACTTTCTTGGAGATGCTAATGAATACGAATCCGGGGACTTATGTGAAATCTTATTTCCTGAAAGGGAAAGCAGCTGAACTTTATCGTCCTTTCAGCATCCTGGAGCATTTTGATAAACAAGGCCGTATTCAGGCTCGCCTACCTTTCGAATTGAATCTGCAATAAAAAAGGAAAGGAGATGACAGAGCAGACGTTGAAAATACGCCATTGGCTCACTCCTCTATCCTGGCTTTATGGTTTGGGTGTGTGCCTGCGAAATAAACTCTTTGACTGGGGCTGGCTCCGGTCAAAGAGTTTTTGCGTACCTGTCATCTGCATTGGAAACCTGACCGCAGGAGGTACGGGTAAAACACCACATACTGAATATTTGGTCAAGTTGCTTCAACAATCGGGGCTGCAAGTGGCCATTTTGAGCAGAGGGTATAAACGCAAGACGAAAGGCTACCAGTTGGCTACTTCCCATAGCACCGCCGAACAGATTGGCGATGAGCCTTGCCAAATGAAGCACAAATTTCCGAAAGCCCATGTGGCTGTTGATGCCAACCGGTGTCAAGGCATCGAGCAATTGTGCCAGTTGGCTACTCCCTGTCCGGATGTGATTCTCTTGGATGATGCGTTTCAGCATCGTTATGTGAATGCCGGTCTGAACATTTTGCTTACGGATTATAATCGCTTGTTTTGCGATGACCGGTTACTACCTGTGGGTTTGTTGCGTGAGCCGACATCTGGCAAGAATCGGGCTCATATGGTTATCGTGACCAAATGTCCCAAGGACATAAAGCCGATAGACTTCAACATTACGACCAAGCGGCTGAACTTATATCCTTACCAGCAATTATATTTCACCCAAGTGCGATATGGTTCACCGATTCCTTTGTTTCCTGAATTGGTCAAGAAGCGGGGGACAAAGGAAATAGTAATCAACGGCAGTTGGCAAATCCTGTTAGTCACGGGGATCGCTTCACCGCGCCCCTTGCTGGACGAGATACGGACATACAATCCCGATGTGACTTTGCTTGCGTTTCCTGACCATCATAATTTTACTTCCAAAGACTTGCGTCTCATTGAAGAGAAGTTCAAGCACTTAGCGGAAGGGCGGCGGATGCTCATCACCACCGAAAAAGACGCGGCGCGCTTAAAGAGCCATCCGGCATTTCCCGCGGCTCTCAAGCCGTTCATCTACGTCTTGCCCATTGAGATAGAGTTTTTATTGAACCAAAAAGAAATATTTAACCAAAACGTTTTGAAATATGTTAGAGAAAATCCAGCAAACCGCAGCCTTTTTGAAAGAAAAGATGCACACACATCCTGAGACAGCCATCATACTGGGCACCGGACTGGGCAGTCTGGCTCATGAAATCACCGAGAAGTATGAAATCAGTTACAAGGACATACCGAATTTTCCCCTGTCCACCGTTGAGGGGCACAGCGGTAAGCTCATCTTCGGTAAGCTGGGCAATAAAGACATCATGGCCATGCAAGGACGCTTTCACTACTACGAAGGCTACTCCATGCAGGAAGTCACTTTCCCTGTCCGCGTGATGCGTGAACTGGGCATCCGTACCCTGTTTGTTTCCAACGCCGCAGGCGGTATGAACCCTGACTTTGAGATAGGTGACCTGATGATTATCACCGACCACATCAATCTTTTCCCCGAACATCCGTTGCGTGGCCGAAACATTGACTACGGCCCCCGTTTCCCGGACATGAGTGAGGCATACGACCATGAACTCATCCGTCAGGCCGATGCCATTGCTGCTGAAAAAGGTATCCGCGTACAACATGGCGTATACCTGGGCACCCAAGGACCGACGTTCGAAACACCGGCCGAATACAAGATGTTCCACATCATGGGGGCTGATGCTGTGGGTATGTCCACCGTACCCGAGGTCATTGTGGCCAATCATTGCGGTATCCGGGTGTTCGGCGTGTCGGTCATCACCGACCTGGGTGTAGAAGGCAAGATTGTGGAGGTGTCACACGAAGAAGTGCAGCGCGCCGCCGATGCTGCCCAACCTCGCATGACGGACATTATGCGTGAACTTATCAACCGTTCTTAAAAATATAGAAAAGACGATGAGAACAGAAATAGCAACCCTCGGTGAGTTTGGCCTCATTCGCCATCTCACCGAAGGCATTGAACTAAAGAGCGAATCTACCCGCTACGGTATAGGTGACGATGCCGCTGTGCTTTCCTATCCGGCCGACCGGGACATATTGGTTACTACCGATCTGTTGCTGGAAGGGGTACATTTTGACCTGACCTACGTCCCCTTGAAACACTTGGGGTATAAATCTGCCGTAGTTAATTTCTCCGACATTTATGCCATGAATGGTACTCCCCGGCAAATCACCGTGTCGTTGGGTGTGTCCAAGCGGTTCAGTGTGGAAGATATGGAAGCCCTTTATGCCGGTATCCGACTGGCCTGTCAGGACTATGGCGTGGACATCGTGGGAGGGGATACCACTTCCTCGCTCACAGGGCTTACCATCAGCATCACTTGCATCGGCGAGGCAGAAAAGGGAACAGCCGTCTATCGCAACGGTGCACGGGAAACAGACCTTATCTGCGTAAGTGGTGACCTGGGGGCTGCTTACATGGGGCTGCAATTGCTGGAACGTGAGAAAGTGGCCTTGCGGGATGCCGGTACGGATGTGCAGCCCGACTTTGCCGGTAAGGAATACTTGCTGGAACGTCAACTTAAGCCTGAAGCCCGTCGTGACATTATCGATAAATTGCGTGAGGCAGGCATACGTCCCACGTCCATGATGGACATTTCCGACGGCCTGTCATCCGAACTGCTGCACATCTGTACGCAGAGTCAGGTAGGTTGCCGTGTCTACGAGGAACACATTCCCATCGATTATCAAACAGCTGTGATGGCCGAAGAACTGAACATGAACCTTACCACTTGTGCCTTGAATGGTGGCGAAGACTATGAGTTGCTGTTTACCGTCCCCATTGCCGACCATGAGAAAATCCAGGAAATGGAAGGCGTGAAGTTGATAGGGCATATCACCAAGCCCGAATTGGGCTGTGCCCTTATCACCCGCGATGGTCAGGAATTCGAGCTGAAAGCACAAGGATGGAATCCGCTGAAAGGTGATGCCGAAAGTCGGTCTTGACATAATTGTCTATGTTTTTTTCGCATCAACGTTTGTGTAATTCAAAACTTTCACTACCTTTGCACCCGCAATCCGATGAAAAGCGATTGGTGCCATAGCTCAGTTGGTAGAGCAAAGGACTGAAAATCCTTGTGTCCCCGGTTCGATTCCTGGTGGCACCACTTTGAAGAAAAGCAAATAGCAGTAGGCTCCTGATTCCCAAACGGAATCGGGAGTTTTTGTTTCCCTGCAAGATGTAAAAAAGTGCGGAATATGATTGTTTCCGGTGCTATAAAAAGAAACAGATAAAATGAACATCGAATCCCAAAACATAGAGTTCAAAGAATCTTGGCGCGACGAATACCAGAAATGGATTTGTGGCTTTGCCAATGCACAAGGTGGTAGGCTGTATATCGGTTTGCGCGATAATGGTGAAGTGTGCGGTGTACAGGATGCCAAGAAGTTGATGGAGGACATCCCGAACAAGGTGCGTGATATGATGGGTATCTTGGTGGATGTCAATCTGAAAGAGAAAGACGGAAAGCAATATCTGGAGATTGTAACGGAGGCTTATCCTTATCCCGTTAGTTTCCGAGGAAAGTATTACCAACGGAGTGGCGCGACCAATCAGGAACTGAAAGGGGCTGCACTCGACCGCTTCATGCTTCGTAAACAAGGTAAGACGTGGGATGGTGTGCCTGTACCTTATCTGAAGGTGGAGGACTTGGACAACGCTACGTTTGATTTGTTCCGCAAGTATGCCAAGCGGAGTGGACGCATGGAGGAAGCAGACTTGATGGACGACAATCACGGCTTGTTGGAGAAACTGCGGCTTTTCGAGGGTAGCTATCTGAAACGGGCTGCCGCCTTATTGTTTCATCCCGACCCGGAAAAATATGTAGTCGGGGCGTTTGTAAAGGTCGGCTTCTTCCGCGAAGGCATGGATTTGGTATATCAAGACGAAGTGCATGGTAATCTGTTCTTGCAAATTGTGAAGTTAATGGACTTACTCTGTACCAAATATATGAAAGCCATCATTACCTACGAAGGCATCCAACGGATAGAAACATTGCCGATACCTCGTGAGGCTCTGCGTGAGGCATTATTAAATGCCTGTATCAACAAAGACTACGCAGAACCTTCTCCCATTCAAATCCGTGTGTATGAGAATAAGTTGGAGATAATAAACGGTGGAGTGTTGCCCGAAGGATGGACGGTGGAAACATTATTGTCTTCTCATCGGAGTATGCCTTACAACCCTGATATTGCCAATACGTTCTTCCGTGCCGGTGAGATTGAGGCATGGGGACGCGGCATTGAGCGTATCATCACAGCATGTAAGAATGATGGTTTCTCCACGCCGGAGTTCCGCTATGATGCTTCGGGTATATGGACGACATTTAAGTTTGAATATCCGGAAAGGGCGACTACCCAAAAGACTACCCAAAAGACTACCCAAAAGACCGTACAAAAGAACATACAAAAGACCATACAAAAGCTAACGGAACAACAGCAAGCTATACTGTCATTCTTAAAAGAACACCCGGAAGCGACCCGAAAAGAGATAAGCGAAAGCCTTTCCGGCATTACAGAAGATGGGGTAAAGTACAATCTTTCCCGCCTTCAAGAACTTGGTTTGCTGAAACGCATAGGAGGCAGGAAGCAAGGATATTGGCAGATTATAGAATAAAGTATGGACGATTGGGAAGAAAGCTCCGATATATAAGTGACACTCATAAAGGACAACTGTATGGATAATGACTATAACTTTTACGACCAGGCTCCAACGAACTACAGCCTTTGCTTCAAAACGGATTGTGCTACGGCGGGGGAATGCTTGCGTAGCCTGGCTGCCCGCGATTTGACAACCGACAGGTTCAACCTCAGCATCGTCAATCCGCTGCTTGCCAATGGGGCGGGAGGGACCGCCTGCCAGTTCTTCCGGAAGGCGGAGAAAGTGCGCGTGGCTTATGGCTTCAAACGGGCTATGGCACAGATTCCGGCCGGGAAAGTGCGGAATGTGCGTTTTGCCGTCTGCGGATGGGTCTGTCAACGCAACTACTATTACCTGCTGCGAGGGGAGAAACCCATCTTCCCCGATATGCAAAAGAAGATTGCTTCCATCTTGACACATAACGGATTGCCGGCTCCCGTAGAGTTCGACCGGTATGAGTGGCAGTATGAATGGTAGGAGGCAATTCTTTGCATACATGGATGCAGAGAATTGCATTAAGCTATGCACGACTTTGCATCCGGCTGTGCAGAGGTTTGCATCCCGCTGTGCAAAGAGTGCGGAAGCGGTGATGAACGGGGAAAGGTCTGGTGTCTACAACTTCATCACTTCTTCTTCGAATCCTTCTTTGTTGATGGCTCTGTTGCGTACCTTGCTTCGGTAGTTGTATACGGTGGTGAGCGAGCAGCCCAGGAAGCGGGCGATGCGGTTGGCATCGGTCACTCCCAGTCGGATTAGGGCGAAGATGCGCAGTTCGGTGCTTAGCAGTTCTCCTTGTTTGGGATATAGCTGTCCGTCTTTTACCAGCAGGCGGTTCAGGTCGTCCACAAAGTGGGGGAACAGGTTCAGGAACGAGTGGTCGAACTCCATATAGAAGTTTTTTCGTTCTTCCCGCAGGAAGCTGTCCGACCGGATGGCTTTGAACAGTTCGGCTGTCTTGGAGGCCATGGCCAGTTTTTCCAGCGACCGTCGGTATTGCTCTTGTTTCTCGAGGTAGTCTACGCAACGGTCCAGGTAGTGGGCAATGTACACTTCTTTGATTTTGCCAGTTTCTTGCAGGCTTTGGTTGGCGATGGCCTGTTGTTCGTTTAGTTCTTGCAATTGGCGGCGCATGTCCGATAGTTTCTTCATCCACCATATCAGGCAGGCTGTGGCCACTGCCAATAATAGTAGTAATATAGCTGTAGCCAACAACATGCGCTGGCTGGTGCGGTATTCGCGGCGGGTCTTTTCTATCAGCGACTTGTTGACGATGGGGAATACTTTCCCGTTTTCGACGAAGCGCAGTTGGCTGTTACATTCGGTGGCATCCAGCAGGGAGCAGTCGACATAGCGGTATGCGCGTTCGGTATCTCCTTGGATGTAGACCAGCCAGGCCAGTTCTTGCAGGGCGGTATATTCGCGCACGGACATTCGCATGTCCATGATGGCTGCCTGAGTCAGGTGATACATCTGTCGCAAGGTGTCTTGCTTGGCGGCGTATGCCTTGGCCAGGTTGCAATGCACATAGGTTTGTTCTTTGGGTTCGGTCGCATTTTTCAGTTGGTCGGACAGAATCTCAATCACCTCGTCCGGTGCTTGGGACACTAGTAAGAGGTTGGAGAATACAATGTCATGGTTCACGCCCGGGGGCAGTATTTGCAATACGGAGTCGCGATAGTTGTTGGCTTCCTGCATGTACGTTTCTTTTAGTTCTTGGTCGATGGTGAAGTCGGCCAGCCAGTTGTAATACGAGCAGAACACGCTGTAGTAGTATTGCCTCATGCCTTTCTCCAGTTCGGCGGGTCGTATGCGCTTCAACTCTCGCAGGGCACTGTCATAGTGTCCTTTCACGCTCAGGGCTTCGGCGCGGTTGATGTGGATTTCGTTCTGCAAGTCGGGGCGTCCCAGCAAGGGGATGAGTTCTCTTTTCTTTTCTATATAATATAAGGAGGAGTCCGCTTGGTAGTGCAGGTTCTCGTAGAACAGCGATCCGCAGAGGTGGTATTTCTTCCAGGGGTCGGTGGCTTGCTGCATTTCTTTCCGCAGGCTGTCCAGCATAAAGTCATGGCCGGCATGGATTTCGGCACGTTTTTCTATGAGTACGTCCAGTTGGCGCAAGGCATTTCGCAGGCTGTCTTGCCCGTAAGCGGTGAAGGAGACGGTGGAAAGGCACAGGACACACACCGTTATTATCTTTCTTACATGGTATTTTATTGTAGTCATCATAGTGTGATATGTCATAGATGGGGCAAATATACGATAAAAAATCAAAGAAAACACCTGTTCCTGTCATAAAATTGTAACAATGAATCTCACTCTCATTTACATTTAGCACCTACTACCCACCCCTATAATTCGTTGATATATAGCTATTTATAGGTTTGTGCCGCTTACATTTTCCTTAAAATGCAAATAGGGTGGCCGATTCCTCCTATAACTTTGCGTCCAGATTTGAAAACGATAGGAATGAACCGAAGTTAAACCATGAATGAATCGGAAAGTATCATGAAAAATTGTACTCTACTTATCAAGCTTTTGCTTCTTGTTTTTGTCGTAGGATGGATGGCTTTTCCACTGGCGGCGCAAGAGACAGTGATGAAAACTCATTGGAGTGGGGGGAGTGCCGGCTTCTTTCATCGGAATGCCGACCGGGTACTTTCCTCCATGCACGTGTTAGGGATGATGGCGAATGCACAGGCCGGTCAGTCCTTGAAGTCCGGGGTAGGACCCTTTCCCAGCCGTTTCTGGTTTTACGAAGTGTATAACGGACAGTTTGTCGGAGGATATTGGCAGAGCGGACCGCTCGTCAGGGACGATACCGGCTTTCCGCAGGGATGGACCGTGGGCGGAGGCTTCATCTATGGCTATCACTTGCTGCTGGGCAAGGGTTGGGGCATGGAGTTCGCTATCGGACCGGGACAGCTCTACACTGATTACAAACGGTATATTGTCGAAGCGGAAACGGCTCTTCAGAAGCGAGACGAATGCCTGGTCTTTGCCGAATGTCCGCCGTTGTGAATGTGAATCAATAATTTATGGCTAATAAACAGTTAAACATAAAAACATCAACCTTCATGAGATTCTTGGATATACTTTTCCTGAAACTGGGTCTTCTTGTTGCTTTGTGGGGTGGAAGTGTTTTTTCGCTTTCGGCACAAGAGGCGGTGCTTAAAACCAATCTTGCCTACTGGGCCACGGCTACGCCTAATCTGGGAGTGGATGTCGCGCTGGCTCCCCGGCACACGTTGGGGCTGATGGCAGGGATACAACCTTGGCAATTCTCCGACACGAAGAAACTGAAGCACTGGGTAGTACAGCCAGAATACCGCTATTGGTTCTGCGAGGCTTTCAACGGCCATTTTATCGGTGGACACCTGCTGGGCGGACAGTTCAATATGGGAGGTGTCGATTTGCCCTTTGGCATCTTTTCTTCCCTGGAGAGGCATCGCTATGAAGGTTGGGCCGTGGGCGGAGGCTTCACCTATGGCTACCATCTGTTGCTGGGCAAGGCCTGGAGCATGGAGTTTGCCATCGGGGTGGGATACCTTTGCATCGACTACGACAAGTACTATTGCGCTACGTGTGGCACCGTGCAGAAGTCCGACCGTTATCATTACTTCGGCCCCACGAAGCTGGCCATCAATCTGGTGTATAATTTCTGAAATCAATGTAGACACGATATGAATCTTCGAATCTTACTTTTCGCAGCCGCTTGGGCTTGTCTGCCTTGGTCCGACCGACTTCAGGCGGAAGAAACACCCGGGTATACCGTCACCGTGAGCGACGAGCGGGTGAAGCTGGCCGACCGTCAAGTGGTGGTGACATTTACCCTCGACTTGGGCGAACCCCTCATCGGGAAGCAGCACAAACGCACGCTGACCCCCGTCATTGCCACGTCCGATGGCCGTTACTCGCTTTGTCTGCCGTCGGTCATTGTCAGCGGGCGAAACCGCTCCATCAAGGACCGCACCCTGGGCATTGCCGAACAGGATGCTGCCCAAGCCTACCGCGTGCTGAAGGGGAACCGGCCGGAGAACCGCCGGGTGGCCTATGAAACCCGTGTGGACTATCGGGCCTGGATGGATAGCGCCCGCCTGACGCTGCTGGAAGAAGTGACCGGTTGTGCTTGCGGCGGTGTGCAACAATCCGAACAGGTGCTTCAGGAAGCCTTGCTGTATGTGCCCCAGGTGACCTTGGCTCCTCTCCTGGCATGTCCCAAGGACTATACGCCGCGTCAGGAAGAGCGCGATGCCTACCTGATTTATCCGGTGAACCAGACCACGCTCTGGCCCGACCGTTATGGCAACCGGGCAGAGTTGCAGAAGATAGACTCCGCCTTGGCTTACGTGCAGCGCAATCCGGCTTACCGCATCCGGCGCATGGACATCAGCGGATTCGCTTCGCCCGAAGGTTCGTGGCAGCACAATGTGGCGTTGGCCGAAGGACGTGCCGAGGCGTTGAAGCAATACATCACGCGTCAGTACGACTTGCCCGATACGCTTTGGGTCGTTACGCCCGGTGCCGAGAACTGGGAAGGACTGCGCGAAGCGCTCCAAACTTACGAGTTGCCTTACAAGGAGGACATCTTGCGGGTAATGGACGAGGTGGAGGACCCCGACGAACGCGAAGCTGCCATTCGGCGCATCGGAGGTGGCGTGCCCTATCGCACCTTGCGCGAGGCCATCTATCCGCTGCTGCGCAAGAACAGCTTCCGCATTGCCTACATCAGCAGGGAGCGGACGCCGGAGGAAGCGCGTGAGTTGGTATTTACGGCTCCCGGGGAACTGAATGTATATGAATTCTATACAGTGGCCGATACGTTCTATGCCGATGACCGCGACGGGTATGCCCGCGTGCTGCTTCAAGCAGCCGATACGTATCCGCAGCACGCCGTGGCCAATGCCAATGCGGCCCGTCTTTGCATCGAAGCCGGACGGTGGGATGAGGCCGAACGCTATCTGACGCGTGCTGCCGAATTGCCCTCCACCTGGAGCAACCGGGCTTTCATGCTGTGGCAACAGGGCCGGAAGGACGAAGCGCAGGTCTGGTGGCGTAAGGCGGCCGAGGCAGGCGATGCCACGGCGCGGCATAATCTGGAGGAGATTGCTAAAAGGGAAACGAATGAAAGAAACATCAATAACTAAATTCAATTTATTAAAATGAAAAATAGAAATTTATTTGTAACCGGACTTTTAAGTTTAGGTTTGCTGGCAGCTTGCTCCAATGACGAGCTGGACAATGTGAACAATCAAGGGACAGGGGAAGGTGAAAAAACACTGACTCAAATCGCTATTTCCGTGGCATCGGCTGATGTGGCTACTCGTGCGCAATCAGGCAATACCGGCGATCCGGTGTTTGGAGAAAACGAAGAGTATACGGTTAATGACCTGCTGGTGGTGTTTGCTAACACGGAAGGTATTGCTCAGGAGGTAATTGTTCCTCCTATGAAAGATGTAACGGATGCTGACGAGGCTGATCGTATGGTTCGTGTGACTGAACCGTTCTCTGTAACTCCGGGTGACTATTATGTGTATGTATTGGCCAATTATGCGAACAGTAAAGATGCTTTGAGTCCCATCGTTCAAAATACAACCGATATGCGTACGGCTTTCAAGATCGATGCAACCAAGTTGTCTGAACTTTCTGAAAGTGGTAACTTCTTGATGAGTAATTGGACAGTACCTGTAAAAACCACGATCGGTTCAGAGTCTGCTACCGGTAAAGAAGTAGACGATGCCGGCAAAGAAAAAACTGGAGGCGAGACTTTGCAATTGCTTAAAGTAGACATAGAGCGAGTAGTAGCCAAGGTGACGTTCGACCAAACAGAAACTCTTTTGAAAGTGGGCGATAAGAATGTGACAGGTGATGTGACTGATGAAAATAAGATTGCAGACGCTCAGTTGACCGGTGTAGGCATCATTAACCTGAATACGCAGATGTATATGGTGGTAGATAAAGAAAAGTCTAAAACTGACAATAAGCCTGTTGCTACTGATAAAGACTGGTATTATCCGGAGGATCCTAACTACAGTAACAACCTAACAAGTGGAGATGGCTTTACGGCATGGTTGGCTAATAATTTCACACAGGCTTCAGTGCCTACTGAGGGATGGGCAACCACTTTTAATGATGCTAAGTTCTATTGTCCGGAAAACACAATGGAAGCTACTCAGCAAAAGAATGGAGTGACGACCGGTGTGGTTTATCGGGCTAAATGGACACCAATCGAATCCAAATACACTACTTTGGATAAAGCAGGTACGGATACCTACAGCAAGCGTTTTGCTGCTGTGTTAGAAGCAAGCCATGATGAACGTATTACTGCGGATATATTTACTACAGCAGAAGCCGATGAAAACGGTACGTTCTATACCTTCAACGACTTGATTTTCAAGAGTAAGAATGCGGCTTGTCTGTATAAGGCCATTGCGGAGAATATTACAGATTCGGACATCAATACGAACTTTAAAATGTATGCTGATGAAACTTCTGAAACTACATTAGAGCAGACTCATGGCATCTATAAGTATGCGGATGGTCTTTGCTACTATCCGGTCTGGATTAAACACAATCCTGAAGCTACCGAAGCCATGCAGCAGGGTAAATATGGTGTGGTACGCAATCATTGGTATGAATTGAAGGTGACTAAGATCAGCAGCTTGGGGTACAACCATCCTACGTATGAAGATCCGGATGATCCGGACGATCCCGAAGAAGTACGTATTCAGGTAGAAGCCAATATCAAGCAATGGACCTTGGTAAAACAAGAAGTTGAACTTTAAACATATTGTAAATAACTCATGTTTCACCCGAGGAGGGGGCAAACTGTATGGCGAACCCCCTCCTTAAAGAAAGTTTTCAATAGGTATTTTTTCAGTATATAACATCAACAATCAATGAAAGCAATGAGCCGTTACGTCCGAAAGATTATCTGTTTGCTGCAAGGTGCCCTGCTGGCCTTTGTCCCGGTGGCGTGTATCTACGAAGACATGGAACCTTGTCCGGTGGAAGTCCGTTTTGTTTACGACTACAATATGGAGTTTGCCGACGGCTTCCCGCAACAGGTAAAGGAGGTGACGCTCTACATCTATGGGCCGGACGGGCAGTTGGTCGATACCTATACAGCCCGGACACAAGATGCCTTCAGCGAAGGGTATCGTATGAGCTTGGAAGGTTTGGATCCCGGCACGTACACCCTGGTGGCCTGGGCTTCGGATACGGATAACCAAGAGGCCCAGACGCGTTGCTACACGTTCGAGAATCCGCTCGTGGCGCAGTCGCGTTTGACCGACATGAACCTTAGCCTGAACCTGGAGGCATCGGATTACCCTTACGACCAACAACTTGTTAACCTATGGCACGGCATGGTGAGCGATTTCATAGTGACGGGCACTGAACCAACCTTGGTAACCGTCAGCTTGGTGCAGGACGTGAAGCGGTTTCGCGTCATGCTCCAGGCTTCCGACGGGCGCCGACTGGAGGCGGACGACTATTCGGTAGGCATCGAAGCCGCCAATTATCGCTTGAATTATGACAACTCCTTACTACCCTGTCCGGTCATCGAATATCGGCCCTACTGGATGCAAGAGGCCACCATCGACAACGAGGCTTCTTCCACCCGCGACACCGGTGATCTGAATGTGCTGGTGGCCGAACTGAATACGTTACGTCTCATGACCGATGAGGAAGCCCGCTTCACCGTGTGCAACGAAAGAAACGGAAAGACCCTGTTTGACATCAACCTTATCCGTTACCTCGAGCTGATGCGTCTCGACCGGTACCACGACATGCCCTTGCAGGAGTACCTCGACCGGGAGAACAGTTACCAGATTATCTTGCTCGTAGGTCAGGACGAGCATGTCATCTCCATACAAATCAATGCCTGGATATTAGTACTTAACGAATCCGAACTCTGATGCTGCCATGATAACCCTCCGTTCTTATTTGACCTCTTGGCCGATGTTGCTGCTGGCCGCCTGGCTGGTGCTGGTCGGTACTTCATGTACCGATGCTTACGAGGACGATGCGATTTCGCAGACCTTGGACGAGGGACAGCTTCGTCTGACCTTGCCCGGTGTGGTATATGACGATGCTTCGACCCGTGCCGATGGCGAAGCCGAAGCCGGGGCAGACGAACGCCGGGTCACTTCCCTCTGGTTCATGGCCTATCCTACGGGTAACCAAGGAGAAACCTTGGTGCAACGCCTGACGCCTGCCAGTGACCAATTGACACACGACTATCAATCGTTCGACCTGCGCATCAAGCATGGCACTTACCGGATTTACGTAGTGGCCAATGTGCCCGATATTCGGGAAACAACCACAGAAGACGAATTGCGCAAACTCCTGCTGCGCTACAAGGAAGGAGACCAAATTACACTCCCTTCGCCGACACCGGAAATCGGCCTGCCCATGGTGTATGAAAGCGAAACACCGGTTTCCATCCCGCAAACTTCGAGCATCCAAGCCGACCTGGTGTTTGCCTGTGTCAAGGTGCGTTGCACCCTTGTATTCGATACGCAAGGCGTTTCCTCGGCGTTCGGCTCTCACCGTATGGCGGTGACCGGCTTACAGGCCCGGCGTGTAGCGGACCAAGCTACGCTGCTTGCTTCGGCTCGTGAGGAGATGAAGCTTACCCTGAATCCTTTTGACACCGAGTTGTCCCCAGGAGCTTATTACGTCGGCTCCTACGACAGCAATCTGGCTGATTCCTATCAGTTTGACCAAAAGGAAATCGACATATCCGATAACGGCGGACAATGGGCTTACCGTACCACTTTCTACCTGCCCGAACACTATGTGACCGATGCCGATGAACAGACCGAGTTGAGGTTGCATACGACACTTTATACGGAAGAAGGCGTACAGCGGGCCGAGTTGGCCTACACCATCCGGTTCGACCCGGTGGATAACGATACACCCGCCCTGCCGCGCGGCACTTATTATGACATAACCGGTCTGTTGACCGGAACAGGCGACGAACTGAGTACGACAGCTGCCGTACAGGCATGGACTTTGGAGACTGTGAACATCGCCCTGCAAGGACCTTGTTACCTCCAGGTGGACAAAACCGAAGTGCAACTGACGGCAGGCGATAGCGCCACCGTGGCATGCAGTACCGATGCCGAACGGCTGACCTACCGGTCGCCCGTCTATGAGTTGAACGGCAAGGAGGTAGACATCTTCCAAGTGAAGTTCAATTCGGATTATACGGCTTTCACCATCCAGGTGAACCCGGAAATTCCGCCTTCCGAGCAGATACAGGAGGAGATTACCAATAAAGGATTGAACTATATCCTGATTCGCATCCCTGCCGGGGATGACGGTTTCCTGCTGGAGAAGAAGATTATGATAAAGCCTTTGCAGTTGGAGCCTTATCTCATCGTGACTCCGCCGCACTATACGGTCTACATCAGCGAGATAAGCAATCAGGCAGCGCATGTAGTGACTTTTACTTACCGCACCAACTTGTCTCAAGTGACCGTAACGACCGGCGGGCAAACGCTGAGCGGCACTGAATACGGCCCGCTTTCGGAGAAGAATGCGGTGTATGTGACCGACAGCGGGCTGACTGACGGGGTGGGTACCGTGACTTGTCGTTTGGACAAGCCGTATGTGGCCGGGAATTTTACGCAGACGGAGACTTTCACTTTCCTTTATGAAGCCTCAGGTGGTTCTTCCACTTCTTTGACCCAAGAAAGCACACTGACCCTGATTCCGAATGCGACGAAATACCGGTTGCACTTCCGGCCGAAGAGTGACAACTGGACGAATCCGCATATTTATGCGTATCAAATTCTTTATACCCCGAATATGCAGACGGAAGTCCGGTTTTATAGTAGTGATGACCCCGCAGGCGAAAATGCCGTGCAATACAGTTTTACGGGCAAACGTACGTTTTGGGGATGGTCAGGGCAGGGAGGTTCCGTCGATAATCCGGTCCCAGGTGATTTTACAGGTTCTTCGTGGAATTTGGGGAAAGAAGGTATGAGTTTCGATCCCATTAATAATGATTATCGATCTAAGTATAACGATGCCATTGATTATAGTGCGGATTTTCGAAACGGTTGTTGTGACGAGGATCATGGATACAATGCCAAATGGCCGGGAGTAAAGATGAAGCGTGATGAGGAGAATCCCGGTTGGTTCTACTACGATTTGCCCGCATTGGCCAATCCGGGGACAACATTGATTATGTTTGCCGATGTACATAGCATTAGTAATAGTGGAATTGATGATGAACATCGTTATCCGGCTGCCATGGTTCCCGGTGTCCCGTTGTATGACTTTGCCGATAAAGAAGGCTGGTTCCTTTATGAATATAACAACAGTAATAACGAGTTCGTGGATGATAAACCCGACAACATTGCCGATCAAGATCTTGTCGTATATCGTATTTGGATTAATGATACATCGTATGATAAGATTCATGTGTGGAAGTCATCGCCATATCGTGCATGGGATCATACCGATGCATGGATATGGAAGGATAAAAATGGCAAACGGTATTATGATTTGTATGTTACGCGGGATTGGATATCGGATGGCACCATCAGTTATTTATATTATAACAATGGAGGTAATGGTCAAACAGAGGATAGGACGATATCTGCATCCGATTGGCAGCTCGTCACAGGTCAGTCCTATCAATATGAAGTAACCCGATAACGATATAGGCTTATGATGAAAAAATACATTTCCATTCTCTCTTGTTTCATGGGGTCGGTCTTGTTAGGATTGACAGCATGCAGCGACGAAGTGACTCCGCTCCCCTCCCTTCCGGAGGAGGGTGAGCCGGTCGGCGTTACTCTGACGCTCTACATCCCACAGGCTGAACAGGTGGCGGTGACGCGGGCCGATGCCGATGAGGATGCCGTGAATGAGCTCTGTCTGCTGGTGTTTCCCTCGGCCGAGGATGGGGCCGTTTTGGAGCAGGCGCAGACTTTTACTTCCGGTGAACTGACGGACGTAGACGGCACGCGCAAGCAGTTCAAAGTTACGCTGGAAGCATCTTCGGAGGAGAAGTATCTGTACGTGGTGGCCAATGCCTCTTCATTATTGTCGGGGGCTATCGAAAAAGGGAAACCCACGTTGGGGGAGGTACGGACGCTGACCACGGATGCGGATCAGGCTCCCTTCGTGATGAGTGGTAGGGTGCAAAGCAAGATTCCCGATGTGAAGCTGGTGACGCAGGACATTCCGCTGATACGCACCGTTGCCCAGCTGACGATGGAAGACGAGTCCAATAACGGGCATTTCACTTATACCGGTTTTGCCCTTTACGGGGGGACTACCGAAGGCAGTCTTTTGGCCGGGGCCGACAGTCAGTTCGGAGGCTATACACCTTCTCCAGGCTCTGAGGATAACTATTCCGCTATAGGAAATACACCTTTATATACCTATCCGTGCCTGAATGCGGGGAAACTCTTCTTGATTGTGCAAGGTACGTATGACGGACAGCCCTGTTACTACCGGGCTGCTTTCGAACGAGACGGTGAGCTGCTGAACATCTTGCCCAATCATCATTACGCCATCCACATCACGCGGGTGGACCGCATGGGATATACGGACTTGGAAACTGCTGTTGCGGCTGCCGACGACAATATGGAGGTAGGCATACGGGACTATGTTCCCGAAATTACCGACATGGCGACGGACGGTTATCGCGAGTTGGGCGTGAGTGATACGGTGAAGATTACTACGGGAGAGGTTCAGACCACTGCCTCGTTTTATGTAAAATACACGCCGCCGGTGACGGACCAATACCCTCAGTTGACCTGGGAATCGGGAACGGACTGGTTGGAACTTGCTGAAAACGAACCTAAAGTAACGCAAGAAGATGAGTATACCTTATATACCTATACCCTCACGACTACTCGTGCCAATCTGAGTGGCGAGCAGCTTACCGCCCGTATCCGTGTGGAAATGGGAGGCTTTACCCGCTATGTCGTGGTGCAGCAGACCCCTAACTTTCAGGCACACGAGTTTGGCACGGTGGCATTGACGGTGCAAGAACGGGAGGATGACCAGAACGGGAGTTTCAGCGTGCAACGTGAGTACGATGATTATTGGGAGATGCTGCGGGGAGATACTGAAGTAAAGGGTATCAGGCCCGAAGACATGGGCGGCAAGGTGCGTACGGAGGGTTTTCACTTTCCCATGTCGGATTACCAGCAATTTGTCTATACCTTCACCGTCCCCACAGGGGATACGCCCTATGGGCAGGTGACCGCTTGGCAGGTAGAGCTGGATGAGGCTTATCAGAACAAACTTTTATTTTGGAACGGGAACGGCCATCAGACAGGCGGTGGAACCAAGGATGCTCCGACCAGTGCAACCTGTTCGGGGGGGACATTTACCTTCACCAATGACTTGGTAACTTATACCATGACCCGGGAAGATGCCTATAATGTGGGGACAGATGCCTTTCGCATCGTCCTGACCTTGGGGGACGGGAGCACAGTCCGTGTCTCCTACGACCTCTACCATACGGGGATTTTCCATGAATATAAGAGAAATGACTACGAAGTGGGCAATCCATTGCCTACAACCGGTTGGTACTATTACGAGGTAATCCGCATGGGGAATCGCTATTGGCTGGATCGTAACTTGGGAGCTACATCGGCCGGTTATAGCATTTGGGGCGATAACGGGTTTACTACGGGAGGCACCTCATGGCCTTTGCTCGATACGTCGGCGGGTGGTTGGTTTAGTGTGGCACGGGGCGTGTCGAGCAATAATGAGCCGGACATTGCTTCTGACCTCTGTCCCAAAGGTTTCCGGGTGCCCTACATGAGCGACTTCAATGACCTGATAGCCGACAGCCGTTTTGAGATGGCTTATGTGGTAGAACCCGGAGGGAACTACTGGAGTGCGCACTACCAGTCGCCTCATGGGACGTTCTATTTTCCCAAGAACCGTATGTACAGCGGGGAAGTGACAGGCGATGCCCATGCCGGTTACTACTGGACACAGACACCGGCCTTGGGAGCCAGTGGCGGGGAGCGCGGTTGGTGGTTGCAGTTCATGAAATTCTCGGGCAGCAACGCTTCGGCAGACCGTCGTCGCATACAGAACAATGACGACTGGGTAGGTATGTCGTTGCGTTGTGTGTACGGTACCCGGGAGATTGAGGAAGAGGTGTATACCATCGAGTTTTATGTCAAAGGATACACGCACGTCTACCTGTATAATGAAGAGGCTGATGGAACACGTACCTATCTCAATGCCTGGCCGGGAGATATGGTGACCATCTATAGCGAAGCGAAGAATCCCACGATGTCCCATGTGTTTACGTATCAGTCGGTGACGGAATACCGGAATCTGCGGGCTGTATTCAATGTGGTGGATGAAGAGGGAAATGTAGTGATTAGCGATCCGACTGATTATCAAACCAACGGCGGGGTGCAGGTTGTGGATAATAAGACTTATGAAAGATTAAGGTTTTAGATATTTTTGTTTGTTTTGTTTTGTACATATTCACACATGATTGTATGAACAATAAGAAGAGGATGCGCCGGGAGGCGGATCCTCTTTGTATTAAAATGTTTACATTGTTGGCCTTGTTGGGAAAGGGGGCTGGGGAAGGTTGCTACCCTAAGGGGCGAATGTTAGTAACATAGAGGGGGAATGTTAGTAACCTTCGGCCCGAATGTTAGTAACCTTCCGGCACCCCCTCCAGAAGCTATTGTAGCGGGGGGTGGAAGCCTGTACGGGATGATGGTTAAATATCTCAACAGTTGAGCGTGAAGAACACGGCTGTGGCGATTAGAATCACTCCCAATATGCCGTAGAACAAGCGGGCCTGCTTGCGGCCTACGTTCTGTACGATGAACTGGGTGTTGCGGGTCGTGAAAAACCAGTCCCAGTCCAGCAGCGAGGCCAGCAGGCTGATGAGACCTGTCAGGGCAAAAATGCCTTGGATGATGTATTGGCTCATGGCGTTGTTCAGTCTAAATCGTCCAGCGTCAGGCGGCGTGCTCCGTTTTCTACTTCCTCAATGGTCACTTTCACAGCGTTGCCGGGCAGCAGTTCTTCCACCAGTTCGGGCCATTCGATGAAGCAAAGGGCACCGCTGTAGAAATAGTCTTCATACCCCATGTCATATACTTCTTCCAGCTTCTTGATGCGGTAAAAGTCAAAATGATAAATCAGTTCACCGCCTTCGTCGGAACGGTATTCGTTGACAATGGCGAAAGTGGGGGAGGTGATGACATCGCTTACGCCCAGTTCCTCGCAGAGGGCTTTGATGAAGGTGGTCTTACCTGCTCCCATTTTGCCGTAGAAAGCAAACACGGTGTTGTCGCCCATGGCTGCTACGAACTGACGGGCGGCATCGTGGATTTGGTCTAATGATTGAATGTTGATTTCCATCGTTGTGTATCTATTAATAATGAGTTAGCGGGATGATTGATGTTTCTGCCAAGTTACGTACAGGCTCTTCCCTCCCTTGCATACGGCGTAGATGAGGATAGAGAAGAAAATGATGGCTGCACCCGAAGGTACGTTCAGGTAGAAAGACAGCAGCAGACCGCCCAGACAACCGAGGTAGCCGATACCGATGGACAAACCGATGATGCGCTGAAAGCGTTGCGAGAACAGGTTGGCTGTCATTTGGGGAACGGTAAGCAGCGAGATGACCAGCACGATGCCCACCATGCGGAGGCAGGCCACGATGGTCAGGGCGATGAACATCATCAGGAGATATTCGAACAGGGCAACGGGAATGCCTTGGGAACGGGCAAAGTCGCGGTCGAAGGCGATGCAGACGATGGGGCGCAGGAAGAGCAGGAAAAAAAGGCTGAGCACGACCGAAAGCACAGCCAGCAACAGAATGTCGCCCGGCGTAATGGTCAGGATATTGCCGAACAAGTAGGCGGAGAGGTCGGGGGCATAGCCGGGGGTCAGGAAGGTGAACATGATGCCCAGGGCCATGCCCAGGGTCCAGAAGACGGCGATGGCCGAGTCTTCGCGCATGTCCTTGCGTTTGCTGAGCCATTCCACACCGAAGGCGGACAGTACGGCAAACACGGCAGCCGACAGGATGGGGGAGATGCCTGTATAGAGTCCCAGACCGATGCCGCCGAACGAGGCATGGGTCAGTCCGCCGCTGATGAAGACCAACCGGCGGGTGACGATGTAAGTGCCCACCAGTCCGCAGGCGATGCTGGCCAGCAGGCTGCCCAGCAGGGCGTATTGAAAGAAGGTGTATTGCAGCAGCTCCGTCATGTCAGGCTCCTTTCTGGGTATGGGGATTGGCACGCAGTTCGCCGACGATAAGGAATACTTCATCCTTCAGATTGTCCGGCAGGGCGATGCCCCGCAGTTGCAGGCTTCGTACCCATCCGGCCACGTCCTCGGCCTGCATGGTGTAGAACACGTCGCGGAACTCTTCTTCCTGTTCGGCCGTGTAGGCGTCGGCGGGGGTGCCGATGTATTGGTCCAACTCTTCATCATCATAGTATTCTATCTTCCGGCTTACGGCGGCCAGCAGGCTTTCTTTCTCGCATACTTCGTGCTGTCCGCAGCATTCCATGTCCACCGGGTTTACTTCGGGCATGGCTTCCAGTTCCCCGCTCTCTACTTGTTGGCGGAGGCGGCGGTTGCGTATCGTGCCGGCTATGGCGGCTACTATGGCTAAGGCAATCAGACTGACTATCAGTATCCACATGGTGTATCCTTTCTTTGGCGCACAAAGATACGGTTTGTTGGGCAGATGACAAAATGTTCATTGAAGAAGAGAGTCACTATTCTCGAATGGGTGGTCGTGTTCCGGGTATAGAAAAAGAGCGGAACTTTTTGAGGGTTCCGCTCTCATACTTGCGCCCGGAGGCCGGGAGCGACTTGTGTTCAAACCGGGGGATATGTTCCCGGAGCCTCCTAAATGCTATCGGCAGCACGGCGTATGCGGTCGGACAAATCGAATAAAGCACCTTTCAACTGTTCCGTTTCCTGGGGAGTGAACGAAGTGGGTTTGCCGTTTCCGTCCCGTCCGTCCAGCTTGTGGTAAAGCCAGGAACTGGACTTGCCGAAGTAAGTGCGTGACAGGTCGGCCCATGAGATGGCCACCAAGAGGTCATATAACTTTTGCCGCATGGTCTGCGTGTCTTGTTGTCTGGTAATGATTGTTTCCATATTTATATTCTTTTTAGAGACCTCCCCGTAGTTGGGGAGGCTTTGTTTTTCATTCTTCATTCTCCGCTTCGGCCATCAGTTCATTGAAGAGCTTTTCGATATACCATCTTATTTCCGGATAGCCGTTGGGATAAGAGTTTTTGTAATTGCGAATTGCCATAATCAGGTCGAATTCCTTTTCGGTCAATTCTGTCTTTTCAGTTGTTTTTTTCTTTGCCATATCTCTTTGATTTTGAACACTACAAAGATAGTACGATTTTTCGTACTATACAAGCCTTTCGCCCATTACTTTTCATCCTTCTTTCACTTTCATAAACTAAATGCTGGTTACAAACCTTATGTGAAATCGATGCGGAATCCGGCTGCCTGCAAGTCGTCCCAATAGTGCGGATAGGACTTGCTCACCACTTGCGGCCGGTTGATGCGCAGGCCGGGGCAGACGAGGCTGGCTGGGGCAAAGGCCATGGCCATGCGGTGGTCTTCGTAGGTGTCGATGGCGGGATGCTCGTCGGCCGGGCATCGCTCGCTGTCCCAGCGGAGGAGGTTGTCGCCTTCGGCCCGGACTACGTAGCCCAGCTTACGCAACTCGGTGATGAGGGCCTGGATGCGGTCGGTCTCCTTGATTCGCAGGCTTTGCAGGCCGGTGAAGCAGAAGGGAATGCCCATCAGGCAGCAGGTCACGACGAACGTTTGGGCCAGGTCGGGAATGTCCTTCAAGTCGGCATCGAGCCGGGCGGGCGGGGTGCCTTGGCGGGTCAGCCGGACACCACGGGCGGTGAAGTCGGTGTGTACGCCCAGTCGGGCAAAGAGTTCCGCTCCGCGACGGTCGCCTTGGGGGCTATGCCTGAAGAGGCCGAGCAGTTCGACTTCGGGAGCGTGCAGGGAGGGGGCGAGGGCTACCAGCTGATACCAGTAGGAAGCCGCACTCCAGTCGCTCTCCACCCGGTAGGCAGTGTCCCGATAACGGCCGGGAAGCACTTGGATGCAATCGGCCGCTGTCCATGCTGCCGGGACGCCGAAGTCGTGCATCAGTTGCAGGGTCAGGTCGATGTAGGGACGGGATATGATGTCGCCTGTCAGCCGGAGGCGGAGACCGTCGGGCAGCATCGGCGCTATCATCAGCAAGGCCGAGATGTATTGCGAACTGACGTTGCCGGGCAGGGTAAGGGCGCTTCCGGTCAGGCGGTCGCCCGTGATGCGCAGCGGCGGGAAGCCTTCGTCGCCCTCATAGTCGATGTGCGCTCCCAGCGTCCGAAGCGCGTCTACCAGGATGCGGATGGGGCGTTGCTGCATGCGGGCGGTGCCGGTCAGTACGTGTGTGCCGGGAGTCACGCTGAGGTAGGCGGTGAGGAAGCGCATGGCCGTCCCGGCTGCCTGTATGTCTATCACTTCCGGCATGTGGTCAAGGGCGCGAATCATCACCTGCGTATCGTCACAGTCGCTCAGATTAGTAGGGCGGGTCGTTCCGCCCGAGAGGGCGTGCAGGATGAGGGCGCGGTTGCTGATGCTCTTCGAGGCAGGCAGCGTGATGCAGGCCTTCAGCGTGGCGGGGGCAGTCAAGATATATGGCATACGAAATAAAGTATATATAATTATAGGTATAACTTGTTAGAATGCTGCAAAAATAGCTATTCTTGCGCAATCCCCTTTTCCCCTTTGCCTGTTTTTTCTTTGAAGTGGTAACATTGTTTAGAAATAATAAGCAAAACATGGGAAGAATCACTGTCCGATCCTTGGTAATTTTGCCGCGCTAAAAAGAGTACATGGTTATGAAGAAAGACAATTCTAAGACTTTTCTGTTGATATTACTGGGGATGCTGACTGCTTTCGGGCCATTCGTCACGGACATGTATCTGCCCAGTTTGCCCTCGATGGGCGAGTATTTCCGGACGTCTTCGTCCATGGTGCAGTTGGGACTGACGACCAGCATGATTGGCCTGGCTGTCGGGCAGTTGCTTTTCGGGCCGCTGAGCGACCGCTATGGGCGTCGTACTCCGTTGCTGTTTGCCATGTGGCTGTTCATCGTCTCTACCTTGTTGTGCCTTTATGCGCAGACCATCTATCAGTTTGTGGCTTTCCGTTTGCTGCAAGGCATGGCAGGGGCGGGAGGTATTGTCATTTCCCGTTCGGTAGCTACGGACAAGTATGCCGGTCGCGAACTGGCTAAGATGCTGGCCGTCATCGGTGCCATCAACGGGGTGGCTCCTGTGGCTGCTCCCATCGCAGGAGGTGTGTTTACCGACTGGATAGGTTGGCATGGTATCTTCTGGATTCTCTTCGGGCTGGGAGGAGTGTTGCTGTTCTGCTGCTATCGGTTCCGCGAGTCGCTGCCCCGCGAGCGGCGTTCGGCTTCGACGTGGAGAAATACCTTCCACAGCTTTGTGGTTGTGCTGCGTGACCGTCAGTATGTGAGCTATGCTTTCCAGATGGCTTTTGCCCAAGGCGTATTGTTTGCTCACATAGCCTCCTCGCCTTTCATCGTGCAGCAGCATTACGGCTTTTCGGCCTTTGCTTTCAGCCTGTGCTTTGCGGTCAATGCGCTGATGATAGGGGTAGCGGCGGCTCTGTCGGTCAAGTTTCATCGGCCGGAGAGCAGCACGTTGGCGGGGAGTTGTGGCATGGTGGTCATGGCGGGGGCACAATGCGTGGCGCTGATGTCGGGATGCAGTTTCTGGCTGTATCAGGCACTGCTGATGCTCCTCCTTTTCTTCATGGGGCTGACGTTTACCTCCAGTACGGCCTTGGCCATGGATAGTCAGCGGGCGAATTCGGGCACGGCTTCGGCACTGCTGGGAGCCGTAGGTTTTGCGGCAGGCGGCATTGTTTCGCCCTTGGTCGGGCTGGGCGACATCCTTTCGTCGGCAGGACTTCTGTTTGTCATCTGCGCTTCGGGCTCGCTGGTATGCACCTTGGTTGCCTTGGGACGTCGGCGTTCGCGTCTTTACTTCGCGTTCAGCACGTTCCAGAAGCGTTGAGGCAGGCTGATGTTCGCCACGTCGACGGCGTCGCGGAACAGGGGCGCTATCTCCTGCGGGCGGAATCCGGCAATGCCGCAACCCACTTCGGTGACGAGGAATTGCAGTTCGGGGTGCATCCGGGCGAAGCTGACGAACTCGTCCACGTAAGGCCGGATGGCTTCCGGGCCGCCGTGCATCGTGGGGATGCCATACGTCTGCCCTTGCAGGCCGGCGCCCTGTCCCCACACGGCGCCCCACTGACGCCAGGCTTGCAGGGCAGCCCCACCGCCGTGGGCGCCTTCGAGGTTACTACCAAAGACAAATATCTCGCCGGGCTGCAGCTCGGTGATGCGTTCGGGGGTGATTCGCTTATCCATATTATATAGAGATATATAGGTTCGGACGACAAAGATATTCCTTTCTCCGCACGTAGCGAACAGTTCGGCCTTGTTTTTTGCATTAGGAAGAAAACTTATCGGCATACGGACGAAAAGTTATCTGCGTCAGAATGTATTCTGTAGTTCACGACGTGAACTATGTAATTCACGACGTGAACTAATTAGACCACGACGTGAACTAATTAATTCACACTGTGAACTACAGAATCCTTTCAGACGTGTTTATCTTTATCCCTATGTCCGTTGAAGTCTGCTCCCTGTCGGAGAAAGCTTTCCCTGCGGGGAAAACAGAAGGGCCTCCCCGATGTCCCCGGGGAAGCCCTTGCTGCAAAGTATGTCTGTATATTGCTTCGTGTGGGTGAAGCCGCCGTTGGCTTAGTGCCCGTAGGCCGACTCGCCGTGCTCGTAGATGTCGAGGCCTTCTTCCTCCACGCGCTTGTCTACGCGAAGGCCGATGGTGGCGTCGACCACCTTGAAGAGGATGAACGTGACGACGGCACTGAAGGCGATGGATACGCCTGTGGCCACGAGCTGTACCCACAGCTGATGCCAGTCGCCATAGAGGGCACCCTGTACGCCGCCCTCGCCGGAGATGAACTGCGTGGCGAATACACCGGTGAGGATAGAGCCGATGATGCCGCCGATGCCGTGTACGCCGAAGGCATCGAGTGCGTCGTCATAGCCGAACTTGGGCTTCACGATGGCCACCATGCAGAAGCAGATGGCGGAGGTGATGATGCCGATGCAGAAGGCTCCCAGCAGGTCGACGGTGCCGGCCGCGGGCGTAATGGCTACCAGTCCGGCCACGGCACCCGTGCAGGCGCCGATGGTAGTCGGCTTCTTGTTGCACAGCCAGTCGATGACCATCCACGTAATGGCTGCTGCTGCCGTGGCTATGTGCGTCACCAGGAACGCATTGGCAGCCAGTCCGTCGGCAGCCAGTCCGCTACCGGCGTTGAATCCGAACCAGCCCAGCCACAGGAAGGAGGTGCCCATGAAGACATACGTCACGTTGTGCGGGGTGATAGGATGTCCGATGCGATAGTCCATGCGCTTGCCCAGCAGGATGGCCATGACCAGTGCGGAGATTCCGGCATTGATGTGTACCACCGTACCTCCGGCGAAGTCGATGGCTCCCATCTCTTGCAGGAATCCGCCTCCCCATACCCAGTGCGCCATGGGGAAGTAGGCCAGGATGACCCACAGGATGATGAAGACGATGTAGCCCGAGAACTTGATTCGTTCGGCAAAGGCTCCCAGTATCAACGCCGGGGTGATGATGGCGAACATGCACTGGAACATGACGAAGAGCAGTTCCGGTATGTTGCCCGCGGTCAGTGTGTCGAGGCTGATGCCGTGCAGGAAGGCTTTGTCGAATCCTCCCATGATGCAGGCCAGCGGGTTGCCTGCCTCGGCGAAACTCGTATCGAACGCCCAGCTATAGCCGAAGGCAATCCACAGGATGCTGACCACGCCGACGATGAACAGTGTCTGCATGATGATGCTCAGTACGTTTTTCTGTCTCACCAGTCCGCCGTAGAAGAGGGCGATGCCCGGAATACTCATCAGTAATACCAGTACGGATGCTACCAATATCCAGGCTGTGTTGCCGCTGTCCAGTGTGGCTTCGGCTGCGGCGTCTTGTGCATACATGCCCGGCGCGAAGCCGAATAGCAAAAGAAGGGTGGTGGCGACCTTCAGCAGTGTGAGGCCGCTTCTGCAATATTTATCCATAATGTATATCGTTTATTAGTTTTTGTTATTGATGATATAAGTTGTGCTCCGATGCCTTTATTTCTCCTGTTCGGCATTGTAGAGGGCGATGTCTCCCCGTTCGCCTGTTCGGATGCGGATGGCATCTTCCACAGGTATGACGAAGATACGTCCGTCGCCTATCTCGCCCGTATGGGCAGCTTTCAATATGGCTCTAACGGTTTTCTCGACGTTCTTGTCGCGCACGACGATGGATAGCAGGATGCGTTCGATGGAACTGGTGTCGTAGACTACTCCGCGGTAGATGCGGCCTTCGCGTGTCTTGCCAATGCCCCGCACATCGTAATAAGAGAACCATTCGATGTCAGCTTCGAGCAGTGCTTGCTTCACGTCGTCGAATTTGCTTCTTCGGATAATTGCTTCAATTTTTTTCATAACAATATATATTTATCTAGTTGTTTCTTGTTGTTGTTATCCTTTCTATTCTCTCTTTTTACCTTTCTGCCTTCAGAAGCTGATACCAGCCACAAAGTGTGCGCCTTCTGTCGACGGATTCCATACCACCTGAGCAAAGAGTGGAAGGCTCCACGAGTGAGTGACTTGTATTTCCTTGGTGGCTTTCAGGCTGACAGCGCATACGGCAAAACCATTGATCATGTCCTTGGTGAATGTCGAATTGCCTCCGCCGGTGTAGAAGTTATTTTCCCAGGGTGTGGCGCCTACTTCCGCTTCCCAATCCAGTCCTCCCAGCCGGAAGGGAGCCGCCAGGGAGATGTAGGAAGCATAGGCACGGTCGCCATTGGCTTTATAGCCTACGTTCCCGGCGAAATTGGTGTACCAGTTCACGGCCAGCACGCCGAAGTCATATCCCACCTGCGCTTCGAACGTATGGTTGGTGTTATGTGCCCCGTAGTGGAAATAGCCCGGTCCGTTGTTGAACCAATAGTCAGTGACCGAGATGCTGAATCCTCCGGTACTGTAACCTAGCGTCAGGTCGAATTCTTTGGTATCCGATTTCTCAAAGCCTACTGAACCCCAGGCCGACAGCGAGAAGCCTTTGTAGCCGATGGATAGCGAAGGCTGAACGCTGATGTTGCCTAAGTCCTGTCCACGCCAAATGTAGTTACTTACTAAGTCGGCTCCTACGCTGGCTTCTACTTTGTCTTGTGCCCATAGTGCTCCTGGAAATGCTATCGCACATACCAGGGTTGCAATCTTTCCTTTACTAAACAATCTTTTCATCTTTACCTAATTTTATGTACTACTTTCGTTTGTTTGACGGGACAAAGTTATTGCATTTCATTGTGTTTGTATGTATTATACTATCCTTTTTTATGTATTTGTTTGTTTATACTTTCAATATGATTTGTATTTGTCGTATTTTGTGTGAAAATTATTATAAAAAGCTGGTATTTTATTTCTAAATGAAATTGTATATTAATTGTTGGTTTGATATATTGTATTTAAATAGTTTGATTTTGCTTTCTTTTTGTTTTGTGTATATTGCATTTTGGTTTTATTTTGATTATGTATGTTGCATTCGCGTGTCTTATAGGTTTTGGGGAAATTGGTGTTAATCTGCATAAATATATGTACCTTTGCAAGCCGATTATCATAATTGTAGTTTTATGAACCAAGATCCCAAACATATTCATATTAGCGAATTTGATTATCCTTTGCCCGATGAGCGCATCGCGAAGTTTCCCCTTCCTGTGCGTGACCAGTCCAAGTTGCTCGTTTACCGACATGGACAAGTGAGTGAGGATGTTTTTACCTCTTTGCCCAATTACATTCCTGCGGGTGAACTGATGGTGTTCAACAATACCAAGGTGATTCAAGCCCGTCTGTATTTCCGCAAGGAGACGGGAGCGCTTATCGAAGTCTTTTGTCTGGAGCCGATTTCTCCGGCCGATTATGCGCTCAACTTCCAACAGACCGGGCATGTGGCGTGGCTTTGCATGATAGGCAACCTGAAGAAATGGAAGGAAGGAGCATTGCACCGTGAAATGATTGTTAAGGGACGCACCTTGACGTTGACCGCCACACGGGGTGAATGTCGCGGCACCAGTCATTGGGTGGATTTCCGTTGGGATAATCCGGAAGTGACCTTTGCCGACATCCTGGAGGTGTTCGGTGAATTACCTATCCCGCCTTACCTCAATCGAGAAACCCAGGAAAGCGACAAGGAAACTTATCAAACTGTATATAGTAAGGTAAAAGGGTCGGTAGCTGCACCTACCGCCGGACTGCATTTTACGACTCGTGTGCTCAATGCGCTTCATGACAAAGGTGTCGATTTGGAGGAACTGACGCTGCATGTAGGTGCCGGTACGTTCAAGCCGGTGAAAAGCGAGGAGATAGAAGGGCACGAAATGCATACCGAGTACATCTCCGTATCCCGTTCCACTTTAGAGAAGCTTATAGCTCACGATGGGAAAGCCATTGCCGTAGGCACCACTTCTGTGCGGACGCTTGAGAGTCTTTACCACATTGGTGTGACGCTGTTGTCCAATCCTGATGCCACGGAGGAACAGTTGCATGTCTGTCAATGGCAACCTTATGAAATGAAAACCGCTGCACCTTCTTCTGTGGAGGCTTTGCGGGCCGTTGGGGCTTATTTGGACCGTCACGGGTTGGAAGCTTTGCACACCAGTACGCAAATCATTATTGCCCCGGGCTATGAGTACCGCATCGTGAAAGCCATGGTGACCAATTTCCATCAGCCCAAGAGCACGCTCCTTCTGCTGGTTTCGGCCTTTGTGCAGGGCGATTGGCGTACGATTTATAACTATGCTTTGGCACAAGATTTCCGTTTCCTGAGTTATGGCGACTCGTCGTTGTTGATTCCTTAATAGAAAATGATATGAACCAAGATAATAAGCAAGAAATGTTTCCTTTGGTGGATGAAGAAGGAAACATCATCGGAGCCGCCACGCGCGGTGAATGCCACAATGGGAGTAAATTGTTGCACCCGGTGGTACATCTGCATGTGTTTAATTCAAAAGGGGAACTTTATTTGCAGAAGCGTCCTGTATGGAAAGACATTCAGCCAGGCAAATGGGATACAGCAGTAGGCGGGCATGTAGACTTGGGCGAAAGCGTGGAGCAAGCGTTGCGGCGTGAAGTGCGTGAGGAATTGGGGATTACGGACTTTAACCCCCAGCAAGTCACTCATTATGTTTTTGAATCGGCTCGCGAGCGTGAATTGGTTTTTACCTATAAGACCGTGTACGATGGCGCCATCCAACCCAGTGACGAATTGGATGGCGGACGTTTCTGGTCGGTGGACGAAATCAGAGCGAACCTGGGCAAGCAGGTCTTCACACCCAACTTCGAGGGTGAAGTGGAGGAAGTGCTCTCCTGGACGTAGGCTCATCATAGGCTCAGTGATTGGATATAGGTTTGTCGATAAAGTTTAGGTGACATGCCCTTTTGAGCTTTGAAATATTTGCCGAAGAAGGAAGTGTTCGGGAAGTTGAGTTGGTTGGAGATTTCCTTGATGGTATGCTGTGTATGGCAAAGCATGTGCTCGATGATCTTGATGGTTTCTTCCCGAATCCATTCGGTTGGTGATTTGCCGCTGACCTCTTTGACTGTGATTGACAGGTATTTGGCCGTGACGCATAACTGGGATGCATAGAAGGATACGCTTCGCTCCCGTTCGCAATGCAGGAACAGTAAGTCCATGAATCGGGCGCATAAAAACTCGCTGGCCGATTTATAGGCACGGGGGTTTTCCGTACTGTGGTTGATGCGTATCAGTATCCGGTTTTCTTTAGCCAATATACCAATCACGGTGGACAGTTCAACAAATCCTAATCCCGTACTTTTCTCCAAATCGGTGTAGGAGATATTGCCGTTGTTTTGCTGGATTGCAGCAAGTACGGCTTGCTTTTCTATCTTTTTCAGTTCCATGTTTTTTGTTTTTAGGTTCTTTCTTTCTTATAATAGGGTATCAGCAGGACTAGCAGAGCACTGCCGGTACATATCCAAATGGTGCTTCCTGTGATGTCCTTCATGGCTACCAGTGTGGCTTGCAGTCGCACCGGCGCCGTGAGGCTGAACGAGGCACGCGGGTCGTCCATGCGTACGTCTTGTGCCAGGCGGGCGATGTAGTGTTGTTGCCGTTCTTGCATCCAGTTACTGTAGACGGAGGTGCCTACGGCGGTGGCCACGACATTGCGGACGGCTACCATCAGGAAAAGCCAGGTGGCGAAATAGCGCACGGGCAGATGTTTCATGGCAAAGGCACAAGTGACGGAATAAAGTATCAGCAACCCTGTCCAATGGATGATGGTGGGAAAGATGGCATGCTCATAGGCTCCCATCGTTTGGTAATGGAAGTACATGTAGAGGTTGGCGCATAGCATGAGCCCGAATCCGGTGGCATAGATGTAGCGGAAGGCAATTTGCTTTTTGACCATGATGACGCACAATACCAGTCCCGCCAGTATGCCCGGAATGGTCCAGCAAGAGAGGGTTGCCCCTTGCAGATTACCGGCCGGGGTAGAGAGTTTGATGTAAGAAGTGACAAACGTCGTACAGGCATTGACCAACATGGCAAGCATGAACACACCGATGCTGTACCACGTATTGCGGTAGCGGAACACGTCCAATTCCAGTAAAGGTTGCTTCGGTGAACGGGCCTGTAACCAGAGGAAGGCTTCTCCACTTGTCAACGTCAAGGCCAAGGCGGTGCACATGCGTGAGCTGTCGAACCAGTCGTACGTCTTGCCATATACCATCATGTAGCAGAAGCCTCCCATGGCCAGTGCTATTAGCAGGGTATCGGCCAAGCGGCTGTAATTCACTTCCCAGCGTCGGGTGGGAGCGGAACAGAAAGTCAGCAGTACCAGCAGTATGGCCGTGAGCAGCATGCCCACTACCCAATAATAGGAATACTCCCAGCGGAACTCGTAAGCTATCCAGGCCGATACGTAGTTGCTCAGTTGCACGATGCAAAGGATGTAGGCATAGAGAACCGGCATGAGGATGCTTCGGGCATGTTCGCCTTGGTAGGCGGCTTCCGGTGTCGGCGGTTCGTGCAGGAACATGTCGAGGGTGTTCAGTCCTAACAAGTAGGGGGCAATGACAAACGTGGTGTTCAGCACCAGACCTACGCGGAGGAAACCTATCAACAGACAGCATCCGGCCAATAAAGGGAGTGAAGAAGCATGGGCGCATACCAGGTTGAGCACTATAAGCAAGGAGAACCCGCCTACGTAGACATGCTTCACGTTGCGTGCCTGCAAATAGGGCAACAGGAAAGGAAATACCAGCGACATACCTATGCTGGCGCAGAAGCTGAGAAACTGGAAATCTTCGCTCAGCACGCCCATGCTGCCCGTCATCTCGTTGATGTTGCTCAGATACACACCTCCCGAAAAGAAGAGCGGTACGAACAGCAACAGCAGGATGAGCACTCCCAGCGGTTTCGGCACCCGGTCATGGAAAGGATAATTCGTTTTCATGGCTTCCTCCGCATTATAAGTCAGCTTTTACTACGCACATCATCCCCGCAGCCAGTCGTCGGTTGTCTTCGTCCGATAGGTCTATCAGGTCGATGCGTACCGGTACGCGCTGCTGGATTTTTACGAAGTTTCCGGCCGAGTTGTCCGTAGGTACCAACGAATACTTCGATCCGGTGGCATTGCTGATGGCCGTGATGCGTCCGCGGAACGTCTTGTCCCGGAAGGCATCTACTGTCACTTCCACTTCTTGTCCGATGGAAAGTGAGGCTATCTGTGTCTCCTTGTAGTTGGCTACGACCCACTTGCGGCTGTCGGGTATAAGGGTGGTGATGGTTTGGCCTGCTCCTACCAGTTGGCCTTCTTCGATGGAGCGGCGGCCCAGATAACCGTTGCATGGTGCCAACACGACGGTATAGGACAGGTTGAGGCGTGCCATCTCCACCGCAGCTTCGGCACGAAGGATGGCCGCTACGGCGTTTTCTTGCCGCTGGTCTACTTCGGTGACGGACGAACGGGCGGCATCACGCTGTTGCTTCAGGGATGTGACCCGGGCACGTGCCATTTCCAATTGTGTCTCATACTGCTCTACCATAATCGGTGTAGCTGCTTTCTTTTCCAGCAAGGTGCTGTAGCGGCGATAGTCCTTCTCCAGTTGCTCCACGCGGAACTGGGCTTCGGCGATGGAGGCATCGTAGGCTGAGGCCGTGTTCGCAGCCGTGTTCAACGTATGTCCCACGACCTTGCGTCCGCTACGGGCATCCATCAAGGCTGCTTCGGCCTCTTTCAGGCGGATGCGATATTCCTCGTCCTCTATGATTAATAGCGTGTCGCCTTGATGGACGTACTGGTGCTCGGTGAAGCAGATGCGACGGATGTAACCCGGTACGCGTACGTTGACGGGCGAGAGGTATTGCTCCACCTGCGCATCATCGGTTGTTTCACTTCCTTTATAGCCGATAAAAAGGTTGGCTACTTCCCACAGCCCCCACACTACGAGGCAGATGCCGATGGTGGCGGTGGCTTTTCTCAGGCCGGAGGTTCTCCGGGCTTCTTTTTCTTGTTGGTTGTTGGTTGCTTCCATATACTATTTATTTTATAGGAATAACCTTCTGAGTGAAGGTTTTCGTAAGTTGTTGTTTCACAGATGGGTAGGAGGACCAGCAATTTTCAAAGTCTGGTCCGTCGTGGACCTCGGTGTGGTCCGGGCCGGACCATGGTAAGGTCCAAGGCGGACCTCAGTATGGTCCAACAGGGACCAAAGTCAGGTCCGACGCTCTTCGGCCGTTGGGGCTCATTGGGATAGTTCATCCAGTCGTCCCGATAGCTTCAGTAGCGTGAGTTGAGCGACGTTGCATTGGCAGTGTGCCTGTACGCAGGCGGCTTGTGCGTCGCGCAGACGCATTTCGTCTTGCAGCAGTTCGGTCATCGAGGCTATGCCTTCTTTGTACTTTTCTTCGGTCACGTTATACACATCTTCCGCTTGCCGGTAGTTGTCCTGTTGCGTATGAAACACCTCCAGGTTGTGACGGAACTGGCGTGAGGCATCGGCATATTCCTTGTCCAATAGTTTGCGTTGTTGCTCCAAGGCGGTCTGTGCCTGTTGGTAGTCATAGCGGTATTGGGTCACTTTCAGCTTCTTGTCGCGTCCGTCGAAGATGGGGATGTGTACGGACAGGGCGAGATACGTGTTGCCAAACCAGTTGTGGGTAGCGTGGTTGGTGTGGAAGAAGTGGCGGAATTCTTCCTGATAGCCTATGGCCCCCAGTCTTCCGGCTAACGAGAGGGAAGGTAGGTAGCCGGCACGTACCGCTTTGATTTGTTTCTCAATCAGTTCTTGCCGGGTGGAGAGCAAACGGAGCTCGGGCAGGGAAGAACTGACACCTGGGGTCGGGTTGGGGGAGACGTCGGCGGGCATGGGCAGGACGGCAAGCGGCACATCGGGTGCCAAGTCCAGCAAGAAGCGGAGTAAGTTGAGCTGTTGTTCGTGCAGAGTGGCGTACTGGTCGCGTTGTGCCGTGAGGCTTTTCCGGTTGATTTGTACGCGGGTGAGGTCTACTTCCAGCACCACGCCTCCTTTATACAGTTCTTCGGTGATGAGGCAGAGCGAATCCATGCGCTGGATGTTCTCGTCCAGCAGGCGTTGTTGTTCCAGCGAGGCTTGTGCCAGATAATAGACGTTGCTGATTTGCACGGTGAGGTCTTCTACCGCTTTTTCGTAGGATACGTTACGGAGATTTTGTACGGTTTGAGCCACTTGGTTGGCCGATAATATCGTCTGGTTGTAGAGCGGGACACTCAGGTTGATACCGGCGCTCATGGTGTACTGCATGGATTGTATTTTTTGCCAAGTAGGTTCATCGGCAAAGTCGGTGCCGAGTAAGGTACCGGTGGTGACATTGGCTGGCTTCATCAGGTAATCCATCATCTGGAAGTCGGCAGCCAACACCGGTAGCAGCCGCGAACGGCTTTGTGTCAAAGCGGTTTGGCTTTTCAGTACATCCACGCGGGTATTCTCCAGGGTAAGGTTGTTGCGGATACCCGTTTCGATGCACGCTTTCAGGGAGAGCGTTCCCTGCTGTCCATATAAGGCGGATGTACAGAGAAGCGACAGGAGTAAAATGAATCGATGTTTCATATCGTTATGCTTTTTATTGTTTGCTGATGCAAAGGTAGTTTGTCGCTTTTAGGCAAAGAAGTGCAACTTTCGGCAAGCATTGTGCAATTTCAACGATATACCAGTAAAAAGGAAACTGAGAACGCTTTTGCTTTAGATTTAATTCGTTAATTTACAATCGTTATTCAGCAAAAATAAGGAGAGCCGTTATGAATGAACCTTTGTATAAAACGTATAGTATCGATGACCTGTATGCCAATTACGGAACTGTTTCGTTTAATAAGTGTGGAATCTGTCTGTGTCGGCAGGGAGATGTGGATATCCTGATGAACAATCACAGCTATCATGTCGAGAAAGGGGGGCTTTATCTGTATACGCCTTATACTTTTATACGTATATTGCGTCGCAGTGAGGATTTTGATGGATATTTTATGGAAGGAGATTTGGATATGCTGGCCGTAGGATTGTCTCAAATTCCGGTGATGGATCGTTTGTTTATTCGCAATCATCCTTGTATTCAGTTACTACCTGAGCAATGTCGTCGTGTTGAGCAGATGCTGAGTATGCTCGATTCCCGTCACGAACGGATGCTGCAGGTTACTTCAGCGCGTTCTTTCAGATTGCTGAAGTTGGAGATGCAGAGCCTGATACAAGCTTTCTTGTTTGAGATGATGGAGCTTTATTTTGATAGTTTCCCGATAGAGGAATTGCAGCAGGGCAGGGAGGAAAGGATATTCAATACCTTTCTGATGTCGGTGCATCGGCATTGTGACAAGGAGCGTTCGGTGGTGTTCTATGCCGACGAGCAACACTTCTCTCCCAATTATCTGACGTCGGTCATCAAGGCTAAGTCCGGTCGTACCGCCATCCAGTGGATTGAGACCATCACACTGGTTCATGCGCAACACTATCTGGGCAGCACCAAACTCAGTATCAAAGAAGTGGCGGATAAGTTGAACTTTCCCGACCAGTCCACTTTCGGAAGGTATTTTAAGAAGCATTGTGGCATGTCGCCGGTGGAATACAGGAAGAAAGCCATGGGATAGTCACTAAAAAAGGAGGCGTGGCCTTCCTCAAGGAAAGACGCACACCTCCTTCGGCATACTTCAAGAAAGTGTCAGTATAATTTTATTGCGCTAAGTCTTCGATGACTTTCATGATTTCCTGACCGATGGCATCGGCCTCTTCTTGCGTGTGTGCTTCGCTATACACCCGGATGATGGGTTCGGTATTACTTTTGCGCAGGTGTACCCATTTTTCCGCAAAATCTATTTTGACTCCATCAATATCGTTGATTTCTTCATGTTTATACAGTTCTTTCACTTTGGCAAGGATGGCATCCACATCCGTTTCGGGGGTCAGGTCTACGCGATTCTTGGCCATGAAGTAGGCCGGATAGGTAGCACGCAGCTCGCTTACCTTTTTGCCTTCGTGTGCCAGGTGACTCAGGAAGAGGGCGATGCCTACCAATGCGTCACGTCCGTAGTGGCTGGCAGGGTAGATGACTCCTCCATTGCCTTCACCACCGATGACGGCTCCTGTTTCCTTCATCTTTGTCGTAACGTTCACTTCGCCTACGGCCGAAGCATCATATTGTTGACCATATTGGCGGGTGACGTCGCGCAAGGCGCGAGTCGAACTGAGGTTGGACACCGTGCTTCCCGGAGTATGTTTCAGTACGTAGTCGGCCACGCTGACCAGCGTGTATTCTTCGCCGTACATGCGTCCGTCTTCGCAGATGATGGCTAAACGGTCTACATCGGGGTCGACCACGAACGCTACGTCGTTTCTTCCTTGTGCCATCAGTCCCATGATGTCGCTCAGGTTCTTTTCCAAGGGCTCGGGATTGTGTTGGAAGTTTCCGGTGGGTTCGCAATACAGTTTTTCTATATGCTTCACCCCCAAGGCTTCCAGCAATTGGGGCAGGATGATGCCTCCTACCGAGTTCACGCAATCAATGGCTACATAGAAATCGGCCTTACGGATGGCTTCTACATCGACTAAATCAAGTGCCAGTACGCTGTCTATATGCTTTTGATTATATGTCAGGTCTTGACGGTAGGTACCCAGTCGGTCGATTTCGGCATATTCAAAATCTTCAGCCTCGGCGATGCGGAGCACTTCATTGCCTTCTTCCTGATTGAGGAATTCTCCCTTCTCGTTTAGCAATTTCAAGGCGTTCCACTGTTTGGGGTTGTGCGAGGCTGTGAGGATGATTCCTCCGCTGGCGCCTTCCATGGTGACAGCCAGTTCGGTGGTGGGTGTCGTAGCCAGGTCAATATCTACTACGTCCCAACCCATCCCCATCAGGGTGCCGACTACTACATGCTTTACCATTTCACCGGAAAGGCGGGCATCCCGGCCTACTACGATTTTGTTGCTTTTCACCGTGCATGTTTGGCGGATAAGCGTGGCGTATGCCGAAGTGAATTTCACGATGTCAAGCGGGTTGAGTCCCTCGCCTGCATGACCGCCGATAGTTCCGCGAATGCCTGATATGGACTTAATGAGTGTCATAGGAAAACGGTTTTATTTCCAGATTTGGTATTTGGTAATGTCGTAATAGTAAGGGTAAACGTATTGCTGGGCCGGCATATGTCCCATTTCAGCCGGTACAATCAGGCGTACATGGGCCCGGTCGCGTATATATTCCAGCGGCACGAGCCAGCCGGCTGGAACAGCGGTATTGCTGTTGCCATAGGTGGCGATAAACATGCCCGCAGGATTGGTCGTAAAAATGCCTGCAATGGAAGATTCGGTTTCCGTATACCTGAATTCGTCCACAATTTGCGGATAAGACAGGTTGGAGCAGGTCGTGTCTTCGTCTATCAGGCTATATTCCATGAAGCGTACTAAAATAATGTCGTTGTTCTTGACCGTATCGGCCGGATTGTCCGAACCTTTGTCTACGATTTGCATGTAGACACCGCTGGCCAGTTGTACGAATTCGTTTTCTTCGACATTGGTGACGGAATCATTGGCGTAGAATTCGCTTTGGCTGATGACCTTGATGTTGTGCTTGTTGATGAAGTCGGCTATGGCATCGTCTTCGCGCTCCAGCCGCTCGGCGTAGGTCATGGTGTCATCACAAGCTTGAAAGGCCAGGCAAGCTATCAGTATGCTTACAAAGGATAGAAGTAATTTTTTCATTGTTACGAATGGTTATATTTGCATTGCAAAAGTATCTGATTTCCTTGAATCTTGAAGAACGAGAATGGTAAAGTTCGTATCTTTTAACCTTTATGTCCTTCACTTTGCATCCTTTTCGTTCAGTAACGGTTTATATTTCTCCAGTGCTTGTTCAAATCGTTGCCGGGCTTCTTCCATGGTGCCGTATAGTTCACCTCCCGATGCGTTCAGATGTCCGCCTCCGTTGAAGAACTCTGCGGCCAACTGGTTGCAGGGGAAAGAGCCTACCGACCGAAGCGATATTTTGATCATCGGTTTCTCGGTGTCCTCGCGCAGGAAGCAGGACAACACGATGTTCTTGATGCTAAGCGGTATGTTGACAAAGCCTTCGCTATCGCCCCGGATGTAGTTGAACTGCTTTTGCTCCTTCACGGTGAGCGAGATCAGGGCGGCGCGGTGTTCGGGATAGACTTTCATCTGCGTCAGTACATGCCCCATCAGGCGCAGACGGCTTTCGGAGTAGGTGTTGAAGACCTTGCGGTAGATGGCGTCTTTGTCAATGCCTTTGGACAGCAACTCGCTGATGATGAAGTAGATTTCACGGTTGTTGGAGTTGTAGGTGAAGCCTCCCGTGTCGGTCATCATGCCTGTGTAGATGCATTCGGCTCCTTCCTTGGTGATGTCGTTGAAGTAGCCCATGCGGCAGATAAGCCGGAAAACCAGTTCGGAAGTCGACGAGATGTGAGGGTGCGAGATGATAATCTGGCAGAAGTCCTCCGGATAGAGGTGATGGTCTATCAGTATCTTCCGGGCAGGCGAGGACTGGACGGCAGGAGCCATGGCGTCGATGCGGTGGATGGCGTTGAAGTCGAGGCAGCAGATGACGTCGGCTTCGGCTATCAGCCGGTTGGCAAAGTCCCGGTAGCGGTCGTACAGCAAGATTTCTTTGCTTCCGGGCATCCACTTGAGGAAGTCGGGAAAGGCGTTGGGGACGATGACATGGACCGTTTTCCCTTGAGCGTTCAGAAAGTGCCACAAGCCCAGCGAGGAGCCGATGGCATCTCCGTCGGGACTGATGTGGGATACGATGACTATCTTTTCGGCCCGTGCCATCCATTTGGCAAAGTGGTCGATGTTCGCTTGGTCTATTACTTTACTTAACATGTCGGTCGGTCTTTATGGATTGAGTCGGCAAAAGTAGGAAAAATCGGCGGAATAATGATGCTTTATCGGCGGGAATCTTCTTTGGCGGCGCATTCGGGGCAGAGGCCTTTCAGCACGTAGTTGATGCTGCTGAGGGTGAAACCGTCAGGTAGCTTGACTATCGGGGTGGGGATGTTGGTGAAGCAAAACGTGTGGTTGCATCGCACGCAGTGGAAGTGCGTGTGCAGGTCGTTCACCTCGCACGAGCACGAAGCGTGGCATACGGCGTATTTGAACGACCCCGTCCCGTCGTCGATGCTATGCACCAGGTGGTGGGACAGGAAGAGGGTCAGCGTGCGGTAGATGGTGGACTTGTCCACCGTGTCGAGCAGGTCTTCCAAGTCGAGCAGGGACACCGAACGCCCTGCCTGCATCATGGCCTTCAGCACCAGCAGGCGGATGGCGGTGGGTTGTATGTCGCGCTTGTTCAGCAGTTCCAGGTATAAATTCTCGTCTTCCATTCTCAGTCTTATATATTATATGGTGTAAATTCTTGCTTGTTCAGTCCCCGGTTTGGGAGAAGTCCTCTCTCCGTTCGGAGAGGACATTCCTCTGCGTTCGGAGAGGACATTTCTCTGCGCTCGCGGAGAAAACGTCTCCCTACACCGCCGTCCGGTTGCCTTGTATCCGCATAGCGTTCAGTATTGCCAATAGGGCTACGCCGACGTCGGCAAAGACCGCTTCCCACAGGTTGGCCATGCCCAGCGTGCCCAGCAGCATGACCAGTAACTTCACGCCGAGGGCGAGGCCGATGTTCTGCCACACGATGACGCGGGTTCGGCGGGCGATTCGTATGGCCGTGGCCACCTTCGAGGGCTGGTCGGTCTGTATCACTACGTCGGCCGTTTCGATAGCCGCGTCGCTGCCCAGTCCGCCCATGGCGATGCCGACATCGCTCAAGGCCAGCACGGGGGAGTCGTTGATGCCATCGCCCACGAACGCCACCCGTCGGCCCGTCTGTCGGCGCACCTCTTCCACGTGCTTCATTTTCCCTTCGGGAAGAAGGTCGCCGAAAGCCTGTTCGATGCCCAGCTGGCGGGCAAAGGTAGTGACAATCCGCTGTCGGTCGCCCGAGAGCATCTGAATATTATTGATATTTAATCCTTTCAACTCGCTGATGGCCCGCCGGGCGTCGGGCTTCAGCGTGTCGTTCAGCAGCAGATGACCTGCGTAGCGATGGTCGACGGCGCAAACCACCAACGTGCCGGTCAATGCATCCAGCTCCTGCGGATAAGCTATCCCGCTTTGCTTCAGTAGCTTCGTATTGCCCACTTGGACGTGTGCCGACCCTATCCGGCAACTTAGCCCGTAGCCGGCTGCTTCGCGGACCTGTTCAGCCCGGGTAAGCGTGAGGTTCATCTTGCGGGCCTGTCCGACGATGGCCTGGGCGATGGGGTGTGTGCTGGCTTGCTCGGCTGATGCAGTGAGTCGGAGCACTTCTTCAGTTGTGAAGCCTTCGGCAGCCTGGCAGGCCTGCACGGTGAATGTCCCCTGCGTCAGCGTCCCTGTCTTGTCGAAGACGACCGTATCGACCGCCGTGAGCATGTCCAAGTAGTTTCCTCCCTTAAACAAAATGCCTGCCCGCGAGGCTGCTCCGATGCCGCCGAAGTAGCTGAGGGGAATGCTGACCACCAGCGCACAAGGGCAGGAGACAACGAGGAATACCAACCCCCGATAGAGCCAGTCGCTGAACAGATATGTGAAGTCGCTGTGCCCCAGCGACCAGAGGTAAGGCAGCAGGACGATGAGCAAGGCCAAACCCGTGACCGCCGGTGTATAAACACGGGCGAACTTGCGGATGAACAGTTCGGCCGGTGCTTTGCGTTCGGAGGCTTCCTCCACCAACTGCAGAATGCGCGACAGGGCACTTTCGCTGAAAGGCCGTGTCACCCGGAGGCGTACCGTCCGGTCGCTCGACAACATGCCCGCCAACACTTCTTCTCCCGGCCGGATGGAGCGGGGAAGGCTTTCTCCCGTCAGGGCAGCGGTATTGAAGTCGGCTGTTTCTTCACAGAGTATCCCGTCGAGGGGAACCCGTTCACCCGGTTTCACTTCAATGAGTTCACCCGGCTTCACTTCCTGGGGCGATACCTTTTGCGTTTGTCCCTCGCGGATGACGCAGGCAATCTCCGGACGAATGTCGAGCAAGGCGCCGATGTTTCTTCGTGCCTTGTCTACAGCCCTTCCCTGAAAATGCTCGCCCAGCGTATAGAACAGCATCACCGCCACGCCTTCGGGATATTCGCCGATGGCAAAAGCCCCCACCGTAGCAATGAACATCAGGGTGAACTCGTTGAAGTATTCGCCATGCTTCAGCTCCTCCCATGCCTCTTTCAGTACCGGGAGGGCGACGGGCAGATAGGCCGCCAGGTACCAGGCAAGCGATACCCCTCTTCCGCGGAAGAAAGCGACGTCGGCAGCAGTCAGCAGCATACCGGTAATCAGCAGTACGCCCGAAAAGCACATAGGTCCATACACCTTACCGGCGGAATCATGATGATGATGATGGCATGAACCGGAATGCACGTGATGTTCGTGCGAGCAACAAGAGCAACTCATATCTTTTTGTCTTTATAGGTTTATCCGCTGCAAAGATAAGGAGACTGCGGTGCAACTTGGTTGCAAATCTTTTTAGTGTGTCGGCAAATCGGGAAAAGAATTTGGTATTGTTCTTGTTTCTGCCTATATTTGTGCCAAATTCAGTTGGATGCTTCATAAAATAATAGTACTATGTCTCCCTTAAAATTATATCCGGTAGGTATTCAGACCTTTTCAGAGTTACGTACAAAAAACTATTTATATATTGATAAAACTTCCTATATTTATCGTCTGACACATTCGGATGGTAAGTATGTGTTTTTGAGTCGTCCTCGTCGTTTTGGCAAGTCTTTGCTGACGAGTACTTTACAGGCTTACTTTGAGGGACGTAAGGATTTATTTGAAGGCTTGGCCATCAGTCAATTGGAAACCGAGTGGGAACAGTATCCGGTGCTGCATTTTGACATGAGTTTAGGCAAGCATTTAGACAAAGCTGCTTTGAACCGTTACTTACACCATATTCTGGGGCGGAACGAAGAACGTTTGGGCATAGTTTCCCGGCAAGCTGAAGACGTGAATGTGCGTCTGACAGATTTAATTATGGATGTTTATGCTCAAACCGGTAAACAGGTCGTGGTGTTAATAGATGAGTATGATGCGCCACTGCTTGATGTGGTGCATGAACATGAAAACTTGCCTGTACTGCGTAATATGATGCGCAATTTTTACAGTCCTTTGAAAGCTTGCGATCCTTATCTGCGTTTTGCATTTCTTACAGGCATTACTAAATTTTCTCAATTGAGTATTTTCAGCGAGTTGAATAATATTCAGAATATTAGTATGCTCGAAGAATATGGCGCTATTTGTGGTATAACGGAGGAAGAGATATACACACAGATGGATGCTGATTTGAATATCTTCTCGCAGAAATTAGGGATAGGCAAAGAAGAATTGTTTGCCCAGTTGAAAGCAAATTATGACGGGTATCATTTCACTTGGCCATCGCCCGACATTTATAATCCATTCAGTTTGTTTAATGCTTTCGCCAATAAGAAAATCGACTCTTATTGGTTCGGTAGTGGCACACCTACCTATTTAATAGAGATGTTGCGTGAGTTTCATGTTCTTCCACAGGAAATCGGCGGACGGAAGTGTGGAGCTTCAGATTTTGATACTCCTACGGAAGGTGTAACCGACATTACCCCTTTGCTTTATCAAAGCGGGTATCTGACCATCAAGAACTATTCATCCTTTTCCAATCTCTATTCGTTGGATATCCCCAACAAAGAAGTTCGTATCGGGTTGATGAAAAGTCTATTGGTGAATTATGTGCAGCGTCCGGCTTCCATTAATACGTTGGTGGGCGAGATGGCGGAATGTATTCATTTTGGTGACATGGATGGAGCCTTGCGACTGATGCAAACCGTGTTGTCTACCGTTCCTTATTGTGATAATACACATTATGAAGGGCACTACCAACAGATGCTTTACTTGATATTCACTTTACTTGGCTATTTTGTGGATGTGGAAGTCCGTACTCCCCAAGGTCGTGTGGATGTTGTGTTGCGTACCTCTCATACGCTCTATATCATCGAGGTGAAGTTGGATAAAAATGCCGATGCCGCCATGCAACAAATCGATTTGAAGAATTATCCCGAGCGTTTTGCTCTATGCGGTCTGCCCGTTGTGAAAGTGGGTATTAACTTTGATAGCGAAAAACGTACCATCGGTGAGTGGGTAATCGAGTAGTAGGAATTCTGTGACTTTCTTTCTTTTTTACAAATGTATGGGTGAGGAATGACTTGATGAAAACTAGGTTACTACCATAGAGGCCGAATGTTAGTAACATAGAGGGGGAATGTTAGTAACCTTCGGCCCGAATGTTAGTAACCTTCCGGAATCCCCTTCTGGACCTATTCTGAAGGCGGGTCATGGTACTTAATGTTGGATGATAATAAATATATACAATTTAGCGCAGCTCACCCTTTTGAAACCAACTTCTTTTTTCGTCATTCAGTTCAGTCAGATTATACTTCGTAATGTTTCGTCAGTGAATTGGTAGTTTTTGGAGGAAGTTCCATGAGTGTGTTCGGTAGCTGCTTCGTAATATACTTATAAGAGAATAATGTTTTTTAAAGGAAGATTATGAAAAGGATTTTTTGTATTTGTTTGTGGATGGTTATCTTGGCTTCATGGTTGGTGAAAGCGGATGATTATACGCGTACCGAACATGGCATTTGCGCCCAAACGGGCGAAGGTAATTTGCGTGTGGATTTTGTAGCTCCTGACATCGTACGGGTGAGGTTTGCCAAAGAGAGGGAGACCGGTTCCAATGAAACCTCTGTAGTGACGGCACAGCCCATGACCGACTTGTGTTTCCAAGTCGATGAAGAGGTCGGAAAACATAGGCTTCGGCTTACATCGGATAGTCTTATTGTGCATGTCGATCTGGAAAAACTACATGTTCGTTTCTTTGATCGCCGAAGTGGGAAGTTGCTATTGGCAGAGGCCCCCGAAACTCATAAAGCCGAGCGAGTGTTTATGGAGAAAGTGACGTATGACGAGAGCACGCGGCGTGTGGAAAAGACGGCTGACGGTGAAAAGGTAGTGATGGACGAGTTAAGTCGCGACACGGTGGGAAGTACCTGGAGATACCAATGTGCTTTCGACTGGCAATCCACTGAGGCACTTTATGGTTTAGGTTCGCACATGGAAGGCTATTTGAACTTGCGTGGAAAGAAACTCTATTTAACCCAACACAACCTGAAAGTCGTAGTGCCCATGCTGAACTCAACGGCAGGTTATGGCTTGTTGTTCGATGTGGGTTGCGGTATGGTGTTTGATGATACGGGCGAAGCGGGACAGCTGGTGATCGAAGCGGCGCGTTGCATTGATTATTATTTCATGAAAGGTGCTACAATGGACAGGGTAGTGAATAGATATAGATGGCTGACCGGCGATGTGCCTATGCAGCCGCGTTATATGTTTGGTTATATCCAGTCGAAGGAACGTTATAAGTCGTCCGCTGAACTTTTGCAAACTGTAGCCGAATACCGTAAACGACATATACCTTTGGATGTAATTGTACAGGACTGGAACTATTGGCCTGAGGGAAAGTGGGGCTACATGCATATGGATCGCAAGCATTATCCCGACCCAGCCCTGTTGGCAGACTCCCTACACAAGATGAATGCTCGGATTATGGTATCTATTTGGCCTAATCCGCACGATTGTCCTCAGCAGGTGGAATTGGAAGAGAGAGGATGGATGCTGGGCGAAGCCTATGATGCGTTCAACGAGGAAGCACGGCGGATTTATTGGAAGTATGCGCAGCAAGAGTTTTTCGGTAACGGATTTGATGCTTGGTGGTGCGATTGTACCGAGCCTTATGATGCCGATTGGAATCAAATCCCTTATAAAGGATACAGCTTTGACAATCATCAAGAGCGTTATGAACGCAATGTGAGGCTTCTAAGTGATTACCTTGGTGCTGAACGTAGTCAGCTGTACTCGTTGTTTCACTCGCGCGGTATCTATGAGAACCAGCGTAAGACAACTGACCGGAAACGGGTAGTCAACCTTACTCGTTCCGGTTATGCCGGCCAGCAACGCTATGCCACAATCACTTGGAATGGTGATACGTATGCCGACTGGGAAAAGTTTGCTGACCAAATCCCCATGGGGCTTAACTACATGGCCACAGGCTGCAACTACTGGACGGTGGACATTGGTTCCTTTTTCGTAAAGACGAATAAAAACAAGTGGTTTTGGCAAGGGAAGTTCCCCGAAGGATGTAATGACTTAGGTTACCGTGAATACTATGTACGGATGTTGGAGTATGGTGCCTTCTTGCCCATATTTCGTAGTCATGGTACAGATACGCCTCGGGAGATATGGCAATTCGGAAATCCGGGTGAGCCATTCTATGATGCCATTGAAAAGACAATCAGGTTACGTTATCGCTTGTTGCCTTATACCTATTCGTTGGCAGGCAGGGTGACCAGGCAGCAATATACCATGACACGGCTGTTGGCTTTCGACTTTGCTACAGACAAACAAGTAGCCGACATTAAGGATCAATTCATGTATGGTCCTTCGTTGCAGGTTTGTCCGGTAACTTTTCCCATGTACTATGAAAATGGATCGCGTCCGCTGGGGGATACCCGGAAAACACGCACAGTGTACTTGCCTTCGGGTACGGGATGGATAGATTTTTGGAGTGGAGAAACGTATGAGGGCGGTCAGCATATCGAAGCCGATGCACCGTTGGATCGTATCCCGCTGTATGTGCGTCACGGTTCCATCATTCCTATGGGTCCCGATATTGAATATACGTCACAAGTCATCGGCAAGCCCTTGGATATACATGTTTATCCGGGCAACGATGCCTGTTTTGTGCTTTATGAAGATGATGGACATACTTACGCTTATGAGGAAGGAAGCTATACTGAGATACCTTTTACATGGGATGAAGCTAAGCAGGAGTTGCGCATAGGGCATCGGAAAGGTTCGTTCAAAGGACAGGAGTCAGAACGGGTGTTCCGTGTTGTTCTGGTTCGTCCGCAGGGGAAGGAAGTAAAGCAGGTGAATTACAAAGGCAATCCTGTGGCATGTGAGTTCAGGTGAGTGAAAAGGAAGGATGGTTAGAATAAATAATGAAAGAATAATGAGGTTGGAAAATAAATGGATGATATGTCTCTTTGTGTTGGTCATGTCATTTGTAGCGGCTTGCACTGAGTCTGAGGTTACAGTACGCGAAGTGGTAAACTTGAATCCTGCATGGAAATACATGCGTGGTGATGTAGATGGGGCTGAACGGCTTGAGTATGATGATGCTGTTTGGGAGAACATCGGCCTTCCCCACTCATTCAGTATCCCTTATTTCATGTCGAAAGATTTCTATGTGGGTTATGGTTGGTATCGGAAACATTTGCAATTGGATGATGAAGACTTGACTAAGAAACTCTTTTTGGAGTTCGATGGGGTATTTCAGGAGGCCGAGGTGTTTGTAAATGGTCGGCTGGCCGGTAAGCATGTGGGAGGATATACAGGCTTTTCTGTAGATATTTCTTCGTGTGTGCAAGTCGGAGAGAATGTGATTGCTGTGCGTGTTAACAATCTATGGAGGCCCGATGTGGCGCCGCGTGCAGGGGAGCATGTCTTTAGTGGAGGTATTTATCGAAATGTTCGGTTGGTGAAAAAGGCTCATACCTATATTGATTGGTGTGGTACTTTTATTACGACCCCCGAATTGGAAAAACAGCAAGGGAAATGTAGTTCTGTAAAGATTGAGACGGAACTGCACAATGATGCGGATAAAGCAGGAATATATCATTTGCGGACATGTATCATGGATAGTGATGGAGCGGAAGTAGCTGTAGTAGAAAGTAAGGAAAGATTGGAAGCTAACGAGCGGAAAGTATGGACTCAACAGACTGAACCGATACGGAAGCCGGAATTATGGTCTCCTTTGACTCCCATTCTTTATAAAGCTGTGAGTTCGCTTTACAAAGATGGGAAACTGATTGACCGCACAGAAACGACGTTTGGTTTTCGTTGGTTTACCTGGACGGCAGATAAAGGTTTCTTTTTGAATGGCGAACATTGGGCTATTCGTGGGGCGAATGTACATCAGGATCAGGCCGGATGGGGTGATGCCGTGACGGAGAGTGCGATGCGCAGAGATGTAGTTATGATGAAAGACGCTGGATTTAATTTTATCCGTGGCTCGCATTATCCGCATGCTCCGGCTTTTGTACAGGCTTGTGACGAAGAAGGAATGATGTTTTGGTCGGAGGCTCCTTTTTGGGGAATCGGTGGGTTTCAAACGGACGGTTATTGGAATAGTAGTGCTTATCCGGTGGATTCTGTAAATGTGATAGCTTTTGAAGAAAGTGCTTTACAACAATTGGAGGAAATGATACGCATTCATCGGAATCATCCGTCGATTGTGGCATGGAGTATGTGTAATGAAGCTTTCTTTTCGGCACAACAGGCTATGCCGGGAGTACGCAGGCTCTTGAAAAGAATGATAGCTTTATCTCACCAGCTTGACCCGACTCGTCCTGCAGCAATCGGTGGTGCTCAACGTCCGTTAGGTGGAGAACGTATTGACCGCATAGGCGATTTGGCCGGATACAATGGGGATGGTGCCACACAACCTGATTTCCAGAATCCCGGTATTCCTAACCTGGTATCAGAATATGGAAGTGTGACGGCTGATCGCCCCGGAGAATATAGTCCCGGTTGGGGAGATTTGCAGCGTGAAGAGGGATGGAAAGGATATCCATGGCGTAGCGGACAAGTCATTTGGTGTGGATTCGATCATGGGAGTATTGCAGGAAGTGCCTTGGGTAAAATGGGGATTGTGGACTATTTTCGTATTCCGAAACGTTCTTGGTATTGGTATCGGAACGAATATTCAGGAATTGCTCCTCCTGAATGGCCGGGGAATGGGGAGCCTTTTTCTTTGAAATTAGAAGCGAGCAAAACCCAGAAGATAAAGACGGATGGTACGGATGATGTGCAACTGTGGGTTACGGTGTGCGATGCCTCGGGCAATCCTGTTAATCATTCGCCTGTCGTTGAGTTGAGAGTTATTTCCGGACCGGGCGAATTCCCGACGGGAAGAAGTATCCGTTTTGAAGCGGATAGTGATATTCGTATTGCAGAGGGGCAGGCTGCCATTTCGTTCCGTTCTTATTATGCCGGTACCAGTGTAGTGGAAGCTACTTCCGAGGGTTTGGAATCAGCTCGTATTGAGATTGTATTTGAAGGAGAAGAGACTTATCAGGAAGGAAAGACTCCTGTGGCAGAACGTCCTTATATACGTTTTGTACGCAAGCAGCAAGCTGAGGTGCAGATTTTCGGACGTAATAACCCGACTTTTGCCAGCAGCAATAAGAATGGGCACGTGCCGGGTATGGCTGCGGATGGTGACCGGAAGAGTTGTTGGAAGGCTTCGGATGAGGATGCCTCACCTTATTGGACGTTGGATACGGAAAAGCGTTTGTTGATGAAAGAAATTCAGCTTTATTTTCCAGAAGAAAATCATCCTCTTTATGATTTGGAGGTTTCGAATGACAAAAGTACTTGGCAAACCGTGGGCAAAAAGGGAGTATGGGATAAAAATGAACGTTGTGTAGTATTGGCATTGGATGGGGCTGAAGTGTCGGGACGTTTTGTGCGCATCCGCTTTACCGGAAATCGGTGTGCAGCTTTGTCTGAGATGATAGTAAAAGGAATCGTTTGTGAATAAAAATAAAAAATGATGAGATTGCAATTATTTAAAAGATGGGGGTTAGCGGTGACATGGATGATTCTAATTTCTGCCTCTGTGACCGCTCAAAATATTCTTTATACGAATAAATCTGCCGCAAACTGGCATGAAGCTTTCCCTATAGGTAATGGTAGGATGGGAGCTATGGTATATGGAAAGGTATTTAATGAACGAATCCAAACTAATGAAGATACATTTTGGGCAGGAGGACCAAGAAAGCTGCAAAAGCCCGAAAGTAAAAAGTATATAGAACAAGTAAGAAAGTTGATCGCATCCGGCCGAACAACGGAAGCGGAAGAAATAATCAATTCGCAGATTGTCGGTCCTTATTATCATTCTTTCCTCCCCTTTGTGGACATCTATCTGGATTTCTTTCCTGATAGAGGTGAGATAACAGATTATAAACGCGAATTGGATTTATCAACAGGTACGCTTGCTGTTGCTTATAAATTGAATGGCGTAAAATATCAGCGTGAATATTTTATATCCTATCCAGATCAAGTACTTATGGTCAAGCTGACTTGTGAAAAGAAGATGTCTCTGTCAGCTTCTTTGGGAAGCCAAGTAAAACATATTACTTATGTAAAGGACAATACTGTTTATATTCATGGGAAAGCCCCTGAAATATGTTGGCCACATTATGAACAAAATGAAGAAGTAGTTTACACGGATACGTGTGGTATGGGTTTTCAAGCACGTTTAGTTGTGTCCACGTGTGATGGTACGTGGCGTCGGGATGGGGCTTCGCTACGTATAGAAGAAGCCAGTGAAGTAATTTTCTGTTTTGTTGCGGCAACAAGTTTCAATGGCATAGATAAAGATCCCGTGAAAGAAGGAAAGAATACAACGGAAGTCTGTGATGCCTATCAGAAACAAGTATTAAAGAAAAGTTATGATGAAATTCGTACCGTTCATATAAATGATTTCTCAGCTTTGTATGACCGGGTTGATTTGTTTTTGGGAAAAAGTGAAAGAAATAACTGGCCGATTGATGAACGTATAGCCCATTACAGTCCGAAAGAAGATCCCGATTTAACAGCTTTGTATTTTCGATTTGGCCGTTATTTATTGATCAGCTCTTCTCGACCCGGTTCACAGCCGGCCAATCTGCAAGGTGTTTGGTGTGATGATATGCATTCAGCTTGGAGTTGCAACTTTACACTGAACTGTAATGTAGAAATAAACTATTGGCCTGCGGAGGTGACAAATCTTTCAGAATGTCATTTGCCACTTATGGAAGCCATTAAAGAAATCACGGTGGATGGGGCTAAAACGGCAAAAGTCTTGTATGGTTCGCCTGGATGGACGGTACATCATAATTTGGATTTGTGGCGAACGACCTGGCCTGTAGGCAAGTCGGGACAATGGGGTATTTATCAAGCTGCGCCAGCATGGTTGTGTCAGCACATTTGGGATCACTATGAGTTTACACAGAGTAAAGATTTCTTATGTGAATATTTCCCTGTCATGGAAGGTGCGGCGCAATTTTATCTCCACACTTTACAATATACGGATGAGGGATACTTAGTGACAAATCCCGCTGTCTCATTTGAAAATATGTATGTCAAGCCTGACGGTACTGTTGGATGGGCGTGCCAAAGTCCTTCAGAGGATATGCAGGCAATAAGAAGCCTTTTTGAAAACATCATAGAAGCGGGAAAGGTATTGGGCATGAAATCGTATGTAGAGAAGCAAATAGAAAAAGTTCTTCCTCACTTAGCTCCACTAAAAATCAGTTCCCGTACTGGTGAACTTCAAGAGTGGTATGATGATTGGGATAATTATGACGATGGAAATGGGCAAGTAGGACATGGCTGGGGATTAATCGCTTCGGATCTGATTACCTTACGTAAGACTCCGGAGTTGGCCGCAGCTTTCCGGAAAACATTGGATAAGCGCAAACCCATGTATCGAAGTAACAGTGGAAGCTGGACCGGTTCTTTTGCAGCCGGATGGTGGGCCAGATTAGAAGAGGCGGACAGTCTACAAAAAACAATAGACCGACATTTCCAGAAAGCACTATATCCCAATTTAACAAGCCAGTTTCACAATTATTTCCAGATAGACGGGAATCTTGGATTTACTTTCGTAATTGCAGAAATGTTGCTTCAAAGTCATTCCGATGAAATCCATATCTTACCGGCGCTTCCTTCTAAATATCCCAATGGTTATGTCCGGGGATTGAAAGCACGAGGTAACTATGAGGTAGATATTGATTGGGAACACTGTCGGCCTACGAAAATTTTAATAAAATCCTCCCAAGAAGGTAAGGTGCGAATTAGATATGGAGATAAGGTGAAAGAATATGTAATGTCGGAAAATGGGAAACTATTATTGAATGGGGAACTTGATGTATGTTTATAAAGGGAGATAAAAGATGAAAAATCAATTATTAAATGGACTTCTATATCTATGCTGTATACTGACTCTTGGGGCTTGTAGTGATGGGATAAGTTCCAATAAAGAGCTCAAACTCTGGTATTCTCGTCCGGCAACCGAATGGATGACTTCCGCTCTGCCAATTGGTAATGGTGAATTGGGCGCGATGTTCTTTGGAGGCATCAGGCAGGAGCAAGTGCAGTTTAATGAAAAGTCGCTTTGGAACGGAAGTACGGAGAAACGGGGAGCTTACCAAAGTTTCGGGGATTTGTTTTTGGAGTTTGATGGGATTGATACGTGTGCAGTTCAAGACTATCGGAGGGAGCTTTCGCTGAATGAGGCAATAGGACGTGTGCATTTTCGCTCTAAAGGGACGACTTATGAGCGGGAGTATTTCGCCAGCCATCCGGACAGTGTGATTGTTATTCGGCTTAGCGCATCGGGTGGCGAAGCAAAACTAAATTTCTCCGTAGCCTTGAAAGATGGACGTGAAGGAAGAACGGAGGTAGAGGAGCCTAATCGGTTGGTTTTGAAGAATCGTTTGGATTTGCTTTCCTATGAAGCTCAATTGAGTGTGCAGCATGAAGGCGGAAGGGTGGTATCTCAAGATGGTTACTTGAGAATAGAGGAGGCTGAGGCAGTGACTCTGCTTCTGTCAGGGGCTACCAATTTTCGGCTTTCATCACCTACTTACGTGGGAGAGACGGAAGTCCAATTGCACGACCGCATCTCCCAACGTTTGGCCCAAGCTTCACAGAAGGGGTATGAAGTGTTGAAAGAACGTCATCTGGATGACTATTGTCCTTTGTTCAATCGGGTGAAGTTCGACTTGAAAGAAACTCTGCCGGGTGTTCCTACGGATGAATTGGTGAAGTCGCATAAAGAAAGTCGCTATCTGGATATGCTCTATTTCCAATATGGACGTTATCTGATGTTGGCTTCTTCACGCGGCATGAATTTGCCAAGCAACCTGCAAGGTATTTGGAACAACGACAATACACCGCCCTGGGAATGCGACATCCATAGCAATATCAATGTACAGATGAATTATTGGCCTGCTGAGGTTTGTAACTTGTCGGAATGTCACGAGCCGTTCTTGAATTACATTATTACAGAAGCTCTTCGGCCCGATGGAAGCTGGAGGAAGGTGGCGCAAGCGGAAGAACTTCGGGGATGGAGCCTTCGGACGCAAAGCAATATTTTCGGCTACACCGATTGGAATATCAATCGCCCGGCCAATGCGTGGTATTGTATGCACTTGTGGCAACATTATGAATATACGCAGGACGTGGATTTCCTAGCTCATCAGGCTTTGCCGGTCATGCGGAGTGCTTGCGAGTATTGGTTCGACCGTTTGGAAGAAGATGGAAACGGGAAGCTGATAGCACCCAATGAATGGTCGCCCGAGCAAGGCCCGTGGGAGGACGGTGTGGCCTATGCCCAGCAATTGGTGTGGCAGTTGTTCAGTGATACTTCGCAGGCTTTGCAAGCCTTGCGTGAAGGGGGATTGGCTGTAGATGAGTCTTTTGCACAGGAATTAGCCGATAAGTGGGCACGGCTGGATAACGGTTTGGAGATAGGTTCGTGGGGGCAGATACGCGAATGGAGGACAGATAGTCAGCATCTGGATACGTTGGGTAATTCGCATCGGCATCTTTCCCAGTTGGTGGCACTCTATCCCGGTGACCAAGTCTCCTCCTCACCGAGGCAGGAACTCGTCGAGGCGGTGCGGCGTACTTTACTTTCGCGGGGTGATATGGGTACAGGATGGAGTCGGGCGTGGAAGATTGCTTGCTGGGCACGTTTGCACGATGGCGATCATGCCTATCGTTTGCTCAAGTCGGCCCTGAGCCTTTCTCATACAATGGTTGTGAGTATGGATAACGACAAAGGAGGAGTTTATGAGAATCTGCTTGATTCTCATCCTCCTTTCCAAATTGATGGAAACTTTGGGGCTACGGCAGGTATGGCAGAGATGTTGCTTCAGAGTCATGAAGGTTTTATTCGTCTGCTTCCAACTTTGCCAACGGCTTGGACTGATGGATACGTGCAAGGATTGAGAGCGATAGGTGATTTTACTTTTGATCTGGAATGGGAGGAACGTCAGTTGAGTCGCTGCACCCTTCGCTCTGGCTCGGGTAAGGAGTGTCACATCTATGCTCCGTCGGATACTCTTTTGGAAGTGAAAGATGCATCCGGGCAGAAGATTGAGGTCGCTCGTTCAGCCGAAGGAATGCATTCTTTCTTCACGGAGCCTGGAGGAACGTATGTGATACGTTTATTGCATTAACATTACATGAATGTTACATAATAAACCGCCTCATTCGGGCGGTTTATTATTTATTAGGAATTCATTTATATACCGCAAGGGGAGGCGTACCTTTGTCCACCGAATCGAACAACCATTAGTATTAGAATGATATGAAACGAATAGAATGTGTGATTTTCGACTGGGCGGGCACTACGGTGGATTATGGATGCTTTGCCCCGGTGGCAGCCTTTGTAGAGAGTTTTGAAGCTATCGGCGTACCTGTCACGCCGGAGGAAACACGTCGCTTCATGGGACTGACCAAAGTAGAAGAAATACGTGCCCTTTTCGGACTGCCCCGTGTGGCCGAAGCTTTCCGGGCCAAGTATGGTCGCGAGGCTGGAGAGGCTGATGTGCAAGGTCGCTACAAAGCCTTCCAGGAAATACTTTATCAGACGCTCGACCGCTATGCTTCACCGATACCCGGTGTGGTGGATACGGTGAACCGCTTACGAGCACAGGGCATCAAGATAGGTTCTACTACGGGTTATACGGAGGCTATGATGGATATTGTCCGTCCTGCTGCTGAAGCGCAAGGCTACCGTCCCGACTGTTGTGTCACGTCTGACCATCTGCCTGCCGGACGTCCTGCTCCTTATATGATGTGGCAAAACCTGACACAACTGGCCGTTCCATCGACGGATGCGGTAGTTAAGGTGGGTGACACGATAGCTGATATTGGCGAAGGACTCAGTGCCAAGGTATGGACCGTGGGCGTGGTCATGGGCAGTAACGAATTGGCTCTGTCGCAAGCCGAAGTCGAAAATATGTCTGCTGCCGAACTGGAGGCACGCAAGGCCGAAGTGCGTCGACGTATGACCGAAGCCGGTACCCATTATGTCATTGACCATATTGGCGAACTGTCCGAGGTTATCGCCGCTATCGAGCAACGCAGTTAATACCTGATAAATCGCTCATATAATATACATACATTTGTCCGAGGAAAGCGTGTTTCACGCTCTCGGACATCCTATTTAATCAGCATTAATCACTAATAAAATCATAAAGAAGAACGATGAGACCTTATTTATTACTGACCCCCGGTCCATTGACAACGACCGATACTGTGAAGCAAGCCATGATGGCCGACTGGTGCACATGGGACGAAGATTACAATGTACACATTGTGGAGGAGGTGCGCCACGCGCTGGTGAAACTGGCCACGACACAGGTAGACGATTATACTGCCGTGCTGATGCAGGGTAGCGGAACATATTGTGTGGAGGCTGTGATAGGCAGTGCTATTCGCCCTGCTACGGACAAACTGCTCATTTTGAGCAATGGAGCCTATGGTGACCGCATGGGGCACATTGCCGAGTATCACGGCTTGCACTATGACTTGATGGCGTTCGACGAGACCGAGCAGGGGTCGGCAGCGGACGTGGACGACTATCTGGCACATAATCCTGAGGTGACTCACGTGGCTGTGGTTCATTGTGAAACGACAACGGGCGTGCTGAATCCCCTGTCGGAGATTGCTCATGTGGTGAAGATGTACGGCAAGCGGCTGATAGTGGACGCGATGAGCAGTTTTGGCGGTGTGCCGATGGACGTGGCTGCATTGGGGGCGGACTTCCTTATCAGCAGTGCCAACAAGTGCATACAGGGTGTGCCGGGCTTCGGCTTCATCATCGCCCGTCGTTCGGAACTGGAGCGTTGCCAAGGGGTGAGCCGTTCGCTGTCACTCGACCTTTATGATCAATGGAAGGCAATGGAGAAGGGACATGGCAAATGGCGTTTCACGTCGCCCACGCATGTAGTGCGTGCCTTCAAGCAGGCGTTGGAGGAATTGGATGCTGAAGGGGGTGTACCTGCCCGTCATGTCCGTTACTGTGAAAACCACCGAGTGCTGGTTGAAGGTATGCGTTCGCTGGGCTTTGAGACGTTGCTGCCCGATGCGGTGCAGTCGCCCGTCATCACGTCGTTCCTCTATCCCCATGCAGGTTTTGACTTTAAGAGTTTTTATGCCCAGTTGAAGTCGAAAGGTTTTGTCATCTATCCGGGCAAGATATCGCAGGCCGATACATTCCGTATCGGTAGCATTGGCGATGTTCATCCCGATGATTTTCGTCGCCTGACGGAAGCTGTGAGGGCGTGTGTTTACTAAGCCTGTTTTTTTGACCTCCGTCAAGCCTCCGTTCGATAAAAAGACATAATTTTGCGTCGCTTTTCAGAAGGAGGTTGAAGTTATGGCAACATCGAGGGAGATGACGGAGGGAAGGACGCTTCCGCAGATATTTTATTTTACGCTGCCCCTGCTGCTGGGCAATATGCTACAACAGACGTATTCGCTGGTGGATGCCGCTATTGTGGGTAAGTTCCTGGGTATTGATGCCTTGGCGGCAGTGGGAGCCAGTAGTTCGGTCGTGTTTCTCATACTGGGCTTCTGCAACGGGTGTTGCGGGGGCTTTGGTATTCCTGTGGCACAGAAGTTTGGTGCACGCGATTACGAGACGATGCGCCGCTATGTGTCGGTCAGCCTCCAGCTGGCTGGAGGGATGTCGTTGGTGTTGGCGGTGGTGACAAGCCTGTTGTGCGGCGGCATCTTGCGCTGGATGCGCACGCCGGAAAGCATCTTCGAGGGAGCTTATGCCTATCTGTTGGTGACGTTCATCGGCATTCCCTGTACGTTTTTCTACAACCTGTTGTCAAGTATCATCCGTGCGCTGGGCGACAGCAAGACGCCTTTCTGGTTCCTGTTATTCTCGGCAGTACTTAATATCCTGCTCGACTTGTTCTGCATCCTGACGTTGGGGTGGGGTGTGGCAGGGGCCGCTATTGCTACGGTGTTTTCGCAGGGCGTGTCGGCGGTGCTGTGCTACTTTTACATGATGCGCCACTTCGACATCCTGCGGACTACTCCCGCCGAACGCCGGTTCAACTGGACTTTGGCCAACCGGCTGATGTATATCGGTGTACCCATGGGCTTGCAATTCTCCATTACCGCCATCGGCAGTATCATGTTGCAGAGTGCCAACAATGCTTTGGGCACGGCTTGTGTGGCTGCTTTCACGGCTGCCATACGCATCAAGATGTTTTTTATGTGTCCTTTCGAGAGCCTGGGTATCGCTATGGCCACCTTTGCCGGTCAGAACTACGGGGCAGGCAAGCCCCAACGCATCTGGCAGGGTGTGAAGTCGAGCGCGGTGATGATGATGACCTACTGGGCTTTTACTTTCTGTGTATTGATGCTGGGGGCGCACACCATTGCCCTCTTGTTTGTTGATGCAACTGAGGTCGAGATATTGGATAAGACGGCTTTATTCCTGCATGTGTCGGTGAGTTTCTTTCCAGTGCTGGGTTTGCTTTGCATTCTGCGCTACACGATTCAAGGAACTGGTTTTACGGGGCTTGCCATGCTGTCGGGTGTGTCCGAGATGATAGCCCGTATTTTGGTTAGTGTGATAGCTGTGCCGCTATGGGGTTATACGGCTGTATGTTTTGGTGACTCTACGGCGTGGGTGTTTGCTGTGGCTTTCCTGATTCCTGCATTTGCTTACGTCTACAAGAAAATAAAACTGATAAGGAGGTGAGAACTTGCCGGAGCGTAAAATCATACACATCGACATGGATGCCTTCTATGCCTCGGTGGAACAGCGTGACCATCCCGAACTGCGCGGGAAGCCGATAGCCGTGGGGCATGCCGAGGAACGCGGGGTAGTGGCTGCCGCCAGTTACGAGGCACGTCGCTATGGGGTACGTTCGGCCATGCCTTCGCTCAGGGCGAAGCGCATTTGCCCGCAACTTATCTTCATTCCCGGCCGCATGGAAGTCTACAAGGATGTTTCCCGCCAGATACACGAAATCTTTCACGAATATACCGACATCATTGAACCGATTTCATTGGACGAAGCCTTTTTAGATGTTACTGAGAATAAGCCGGGCATTTCGTTGGCAGTAGACATCGCCCGTGAAATCAAGGCCAAGATACGGGAGCGCCTTCACTTGGTGGCTTCGGCCGGTGTATCTTACAATAAGTTCCTGGCTAAGATTGCATCGGACTATCGTAAGCCCGACGGCCTCTGTACGATTCATCCCGACCAGGCGCTGGACTTCATCGCCCGTTTGCCTATTGAAAGTTTTTGGGGTGTAGGACCTGTCACGGCCAAACGGATGCACCAGCTGGGTATACACAACGGGGCACAGTTGCGCGAGCGTTCGTTGCAGACTTTGTTGAGTTTGTTTGGCAAGACAGGGGCTTTGTACTACGATTTTGCCCGAGGCATTGACTTGCGACCGGTGGAAGCTGTGCGTGTGCGCAAGTCTATCGGTTGCGAACGTACCTTGGAACGGGATATCAATCAGCGCTCTTCGCTCATCATAGAGCTTTATCACGTAGCTGTGGAACTGGTGCACCGTCTGGAGTCTAAACAGTTCAAAGGAAATACGCTGACGCTGAAAATTAAGTTTCATGATTTTGCCCAAATCACCCGCAGCATTACCCAATCGCAAGAACTTACTGCGCTGGATGTTATTTTGCCGTTGGCCAAACAGTTGCTGAAAGAAGTCGATTACGAGCAGCACCCTGTCCGCCTGATAGGTCTTTCCGTATCCAATCCTCACAGCGAGAGCGGTGAAAAAGGTGTGTGGGAGCAGCTGAGTTTTGAGTTTGCCGAGTGGAAATAAAGGGTAACTTGCCAACATGCTTTGTGAGGATGCGTTACATTAAATGAAACGAAGCATTTCATTTAAAGAAAATCATCTTCCCATTAAATGTAATTTGGGCGTATATATTTTTCATTTTGCCACAAAATCCGTATTTTTGCCTATCTTGTAGAAACTTTTAAATTAGAAAATGCAGTATGGGATGTTTATTGAATCTATTATGGTTGCTGTTGGGGGGTATCTTCACGGCAGTGGAATATCTGTTGGCCAGTTTATTATTGATGGTGACGATTGTGGGCATTCCTTTTGGGATGCAGACATTAAAGATGGCCTCGCTTGCCCTATGGCCTTTCGGGAAGGAAGTGCGTAGCGGAGCCCGTACCGAAGGCTGTCTTTATGTCGGGATGAATGTGCTGTGGATTTTGCTGGGTGGCATCTGGATTTGTTTATCTCATTTGGCGTTCGGTGCCATTTTGTGTGTGACGATTATCGGCATCCCTTTCGGCCTTCAGCATTTCAAGTTGGCGAAGATCGCTCTTCTTCCTTTTGGTAAGGATATTGTGGGGGCATGAGAAGGCTGGCTGCAAAAAAAAGGCGGAGAACTTTTGGGATCTTCCGCCTTTTTTATTCATATTTGTTTAAAGGGTTATTTACTCGGTTTAAGCTTGCTGGGCAAGCAGTTTCTGAAGTTGGTTGTTCAACATCTGGCACATAGTACCGTTTCTCATCGCTTGATAGCGTTTGATGCGATATCGCAGCATCATGATTTCATTTACATTTTGTTTCATAATCATCTTTTTGTACTTTCCGCGTTTCGGAAAGCGATTTATACTTCTTTTTCTCTTATCTCTATGGACAAAAATACAAATTATAATTGAATAATCGTTCCGATCGTATAAATTTCTTTCTAAAAACTTCTTTTTAATGTTATCTTGCTTTTATATTGCTATACGGGGATGGCAGATTTGTCATATTATGCTTCTTCTTATTAGGATATGTCGAATTTATCTTCTACCTTTGCGGAAAGACCCATAATTTATTACCTATATATTATGAAACACTTGATGTATATTCTTTGCCTGGGCTGGCTTTTGTGTTTGTTAGGTTCGTGTAAGAGTGGTGAAAACCATTTTATGAGTGATGAGGCTTACCGGATGCGCGTGGAGCAAGACTTCTGGACGAAACAAACTTTGATGCCTGAGGGTGACTTGTTTGCCATTCTTCGTACTGAGCTTACGCCTTATGAGCGCGAAGCGTTGGAGTTCCTTTATGCTTATATGCCCTTGGCCGACATCACTGACTATCCCGGAAGTTTTCATTTGATGAATATCCGTGCTTCCCAGCAGGCTAAGGAGGAGATGTCTTGGGGAAAGCGGGTGCCCGAAGTGCTTTTCCGCCACTTCGTTGTGCCCGTCCGGGTGAACAATGAACCATTGGATAGTGCCCGTATCTACTTTTACGAAGAATTGAAGCCTCGTGTACAGGGGTTTTCGATGGTCGATGCCATTCTCGAAGTGAACCATTGGTGTCATGAGAAGGCTATTTATCAACCCAGTGATGCACGTACCAGCTCGCCATTGGCCACGGTGCGTACGGCTTATGGGCGTTGTGGGGAAGAGTCTACTTTTCTGGTAGCCGCCTTGCGCTCCATCGGTATTCCTGCCCGTCAGGTGTATACACCTCGTTGGGCACATACGGACGATAATCATGCGTGGGTAGAAGCATGGGCCGATGGGAAGTGGTACTTCCTGGGAGCTTGTGAACCTGAGCCGGTGCTCAACTTAGGCTGGTTCAATGACCCGGCGAGTCGCGGCATGCTGATGCATACCAAAGTGTTTGGTCGATACGAAGGACCGGAGGAGGTCATGGTAAGGACTCCCAATTATACGGAGATTAATGTGATAGACAATTATGCTCCTGCGGCACAAGCCACGGTAAGAGTGACCGATGAAACCGGAAAACCGGTGAAGGGGGCACGGGTGGAGTTCAAACTTTATAATTATGCTGAGTTCTATACCGTGGCGAGTAAGCAATCGGATGCTTCGGGATGTGCTTCGCTGACGGCAGGTAAAGGAGACATGTTGGTCTGGGCTTCGAAAGAAGGACGTTTTGGCTTCCGGAAACTTTCTTTCGGAAGTAAAGACACGCTTGGGATAAAGCTCGATCACCGTGAAGGCGATACATTCGAATGGGACGTGGATATAGTGCCTCCACCCGAATCGTCCAATCAGCCCGTCGTATCTGCCGAACAACGAACCGAGAACGACCGGCGCATGGCCGAGGAAGATTCCATCCGTCATGCTTACGAGGCCACGATGATGACACCGGAGAAAGCACGTGCATGGGTAGAGGATTTATATGGTGCTGCTTTGCATCCGGATGTGATGAAAGAAAAAGTTGTGAGGTTGCTGGTGGCTTCACGGGGAAATCATGCGGTACTTACCCGCTTCCTTTCGGCACTCCGAGAGGAAGGACGGCAACAACGTTTGGGCAAGCAGCACCTATCTGTTGAGGAGGCTACGGCTATTGATTTGCTTCAGCACCTATCAGCCAAAGATTTGCGCGATGTGCGTCTGGAGGTATTGCAAGACCATCTGCGCCATACGCCGAAGCTGGAGGGACTCAATGCTTTCAACGTCGAATTGTTACGTCGATTCTTGTTGAATCCGCGTATTTCGACCGAAGAGTTGACGCCTTATAAAGCTTTCTTCCAGCAAGTCATTGACACAACCTTGGCTGCGACCTATCGGCAACAACCGCAAAGACTGGTCGAATGGTGCAAGGCAAACATTACGCTGAATGATACGTTGAATGCACAACGCATCCCCATGTCGCCCGAAGGAGTGTGGAAATCCCGTGTGGCCGATACGTATTCGCGCGATATTTTCTTTGTAGCCGTAGCCCGTAGTCTGGGTATTCCTGCTTGGATAGACGAAGTGACAGGCACGGTATGCTATTGGGACCCTGTCAATCTTCGGAAAGGCGAGCGGAGCATTACCAAAGGTTCTGTTTATGAAGTGGATTTCACCGAAGGTAAAGCCCAGACGACGGCAACTACCGGCCGAGTGAAAGCTGGTTACCGTCCCACTAAGTATTTGGATAATCCTAAGTATTACACGCACTTCACACTTTCCCGCTATCAGGATGGAACGCTTCAATTGCAGAATTATGGGGAAGAAGATACGTGGCGCAGCCTATTGGCTTCTCCTCAGGAAATGCCTGCCGGATATTATTGGATGGTAAGCGGCACTCGATTGGCCAATGGCAGTGTGCTGGCACATGTCAATGCCTTTAACGTGGATGCCGGTCAATCGTTGAATACGGCTTTGGTGATGCGCGAGAGTAAAGACCAGATTCAAGTCATCGGCAACTTCAACTCCGAATCACTTTTTACACCGCTGGTTGATGGGGCATTGGCCAAAGAGCCGACCAGTCTGTTGAAAGCTTGCGGACGTGGCTATTTTGTAGTGGGGATACTGGGTGTGAATCAAGAGCCTACCAACCATGCCTTGAAAGACATTGCCAAGCTGGGGAAAGATTTGGAGAAATGGGGGCGGAAGATGGTTTTGCTCTTCCCCGACGAAGAGGGCTTCCGGAAATATCGCCCGCAGGACTTTGAAGGATTGCCGAGTACCATTATATATGGTGTAGATACGGATGGCATAACTGGACAGATAGTTCGCGAAATGAAGCTGAAGAATCCTAATTCGTTGCCGGTATTCATCATAGCCGATACGTTCAATCGGGTCGTGTTTATTTCTCAGGGGTATACCATTGGGTTGGGTGAACAATTAATGCGTACGGTGAAAGGACTATAGGGCTCATCGGATAAGATATGCACAAAAAGTTGTATCTTTGCCACCTGATGGGACGATATGTATGCTATAATTTATGAAGAAAGTAACCTTACTTATCCCGGTATATAATGAAGCGGAGACATTGCCCGCGCTCTACGAAAGGCTGTTGGAACTCATCGAACGCAATCATGCTTACGATTGGGAAATATTGTTTGTCAACGACGGAAGTTCTGACGCTACCCTTGAAGAGATACGGGCACTGCGTCGAAACGATTCGCGTGTGAATTATGTCAACCTTTCGCGCAATTTTGGTAAGGAGATTGCCATGTTGGCCGGGTTTGACTTTACCACAGGAGATTGTTGTGTAATTATGGATGCCGATTTGCAAGATCCGCCTGAGTTGGTAGACGAAATGTTGAAGTATTGGGAAGAAGGGTATGATGATATCTATGCCCGAAGACGGAACCGGGGAGAAGAAAGTTGGCTCAGGAGACGCCTGTCATTGACTTTCTATCAGATTTTGCAGAAGATGAGCCGTATAGACATCCTGCCCAATGTGGGCGATTTTCGTTTGCTGGATCGCCGGTGCATTCTTACGCTGCGCAAACTTCGTGAACAAGAACGATATACCAAAGGACTGTTTTGTTGGATTGGCTATCAGAAAAAGGGTATTGAATTTGACCGGGGCGACCGGGTGGCTGGAAAGTCTTCCTGGAGCTTTTTCAAGCTACTCAACTTGGCCATCGAAGGTATCACGTCCTCTTCCACCGCTCCGCTTCGTTTGGCCACCGTGTGTGGTTTGTTATGTTCAGCCAGTAGCTTCATTTACGCCATTTACTTCTTATTTAAAACGTTGCTATTTGGTGACGAAACAACGGGATTTCCTACCCTCATTGTCGTTATTCTGTTTCTGGGAGGTATTCAACTATTTTCTTTAGGAGTCATAGGAGAATATATCGGACGCATTTTCCGTGAAACCAAAGGAAGGCCAGCCTATATAGCATCGGATTACAATGAGAAGAAGTTGGGGTATGAGTAGTCAGACTTCATAAGTGATTGTTTACTAAATAAGTAAGAGGACCAGGTTTTTTTAAAGCCTGGTCCGCCTCGGACCACGCCGAGGTCCAAGCCGGACCATAGTAAGGTCCAAGGCGGACCAAGGAGTGGTCCCATAAGGACCATAGTAGGGTCCGAAGCTTAACCTTCTGTTTTATGTTTTATTCTTGATGCTTTGTCTCATTCTTTCTCTTCTTCCACAACTGATAACTGTTGATGATGTTTTGCCACAGAACGTACGACCCCGGTCCTACGGAGGATAAGGGGTTCAGATAGGTATAGGCCATCCAGATGGCTAACACTGTGTTCTTTTGTCCTAAGGCTTGGCCTCCGCTGATGCGTTCCTTGTAATGTCCGCCAATACGCTTCCCTCCGTAAAATTGGATGCAACAAACTATCAGTCCTGCCAATGCAATAAGAACCTCTACATAGACTGGAGCTGTGCTATGGGCCAATGAACGTACGGTTTGTCCGGACACAATGGCCAAGGCTATTGCCCACAAGTAAAAGGCTGCGTCGTGCATCCCTACTAACCAAGTGTGCAACTTGGGCAAGAACCGGCGAAGCAACAAGGCAAGAAAGAAAGGACAAAGCAATAATGGAAATACCTTGCTGAGGATTTTCAGAAAAGCTACCCAGAAGGTAACTTCAGCATGCGGTTCTACCCAGGGGAAAACCAAAGGAACTGCAATGGCTGCCAGTAAATTGGAGAGTAATGTATAAGTAGTCAGGCTGGCAGCGCTTCCGCCCAATTTGCTTGTAATGACGGCTGCGGCTGTAGCGGTAGGACAAATCAGGCAAACCATGGCGCCTTCGAATACTTCCCGATAAACTTCATTCATCGGACAATATACCAACAGCACAGCTAATGACAAACAGGAAAGTGATTGAAATAGTAATAACCAACCATGCCATGTTTTAGGTTTCAGATCGTGTATTTCCACTTTGCAGAAAGTGAGTAACAATTGAGCAAAGATCAACGTCGGTGTTAATAGAGCCACTATTTCGTTGACCCAAGGCTTGAGTGGAGCTAATACGGGTGTTTGGGCGAAAAGAAAATAAGCGGCTGTGCCGGTCAACATGGCTACCGGTAATGTCCAGTCCTTCAAAAAACGAATCAACGTATTCATTTAAATCTGGTTTTATCCTCTTAAACAACATGTAAAAAACTGGGCGCAAAGGTACATGCAAAATTCTAAATAATACGAACTCTTGCCCCAAATAGTCCGAAAAATAGAATTCCTTGGAAGAAAACTTGTAGCAAAGAGATAGTTTTCAGCAAAATTGCACTACATTTGCAGAGACTTAATTAAGTATAATGAGATTGTATTGGTGCCATACCTTTTTTAGGGAGACCTGCTTTATGTTGTTCTTCCTTTTATTGGGCTTGACGTCTGTTCAGGCAAAGGACTTTACTGTGGTGATCGATGCCGGACATGGCGGACATGATCCAGGAGCTATCGGTAAAATCTCGAAAGAGAAAAATATAAATCTTAGCGTGGCTTTGAAGTTGGGTAAACTGATAAAAAGCAACTGTCCGGAGACCCAAGTCATTTATACGCGCGAACGAGATGTTTTCGTTCCCTTAGACCGTCGGGCCGAAATTGCTAACGAAGCTAAGGCAGACTTGTTTATTTCCATTCATACCAATGCACTGGGAGGAAACAAAAAAATAACTGGGCCTTCTACCTGGACATTGGGTTTGGCTAAATCGGATGCCAATTTGGAAGTAGCCAAACGGGAAAATGCGGTTATCTTGTACGAAGACGATTACCAGACACGCTATGCGGGATTTAATCCGAATTCGTCCGAATCCTATATTATTTTTGAGTTTATGCAAGACAAGTATATGTCGCAAAGTGTTCATTTGGCTTCGCTTGTCCAACAAGAATTCAAGCAAACAGCCAAGCGCATAGACCGGGGTGTACATCAGGCCGGATTCCTTGTACTGAAAGCCAGTGCCATGCCCAGTATCCTTGTAGAATTAGGATTCATCTCTACTCCCGAAGAGGAACGGTATTTAAATAGTGAAAGCGGCAAGAATGCATTGGCAAACAGCTTGTTTCGGGCCTTCCTTACTTATAAACAGGAACAGGAAATGCGTTTGAACAGTGTGTCTGACGTCTCGGAAACACTTTCCCCAGTAGATAAGCAGCCTGAGAAAATAGATAAAACTGATAAAAGACCGATATTTAAAATCCAAATATTGACTTCTTCCAAACAACTGCCTGCTGGAAGTAAGGAATTTAAAGGCTTGAAGCCCATCGATAGTTACCGGGAAAATGGTTTGTATAAATACACATACGGAGCCTCGACGGATTATAATCAGATATACCGTATGAAAAAAGACATAGCTTCGCGGTTTAAGGATGCATTTATCATTGCTTTCAAAGAAGGCAAGAAGGTGAATGTCCAAGCTGCCATTAAGGAATTCAAGAATAACCAAAATAATAAAATAAAGAATAAATAGTCATGAAGAAGTACTTTACGAAAGAAGTTAAAATAGGTATTACAGGGATTATAGCTTTGTGCATATTGGTTTATGGCATCAATTACCTGAAAGGTATACACATGTTCAAACCGGCCAGCTATTTTTATGTACATTTTAAAAATGTAAATGGCCTTACCAAATCAAGTCCTGTATTTGCTGATGGATTTCGTGTCGGCATTGTACGGGAATTATATTATGATTACGACCATCCGGGAAATGTTATTGCAGAAATTGATGTAGAGCCTGACTTGCGTATTCCCAAGGGTAGTAGTGCAGAACTGGCTGCCGAAATGCTGGGTGGAGTAAGAATGAATCTGTTATTGGCAAACAATCCGCGTGAACGGTATGCAATCGGTGATACTATCCCCGGAAATCTGAACAACGGCATGATGGAGAAACTGGGAGGAATGGTTCCTAAAATCGAACAAATGATGCCCAAGTTGGATTCCATTCTGACTTCGCTGAATACAATTCTGGCCAGTCAGGCTATTCCGGCTACTTTGAATAATGTGCAGGACTTGACAGCCAGTTTGGCCGTTACAAGCCGTCAGTTACAGAATTTGATGAGCAATGATATTCCTCAGCTGACCACTAAGCTGAATACCATTGGTGATAATTTTGTGACCATGTCGGACAATCTGAAAGAAATAGATTATGCTGCTGCTATGCAGAAAGTGGATTCGACTTTGGCCAATGTAAGGGAACTGACCGACAAGTTGAACAGCAAAGACAATACCATTGGATTGCTATTTAACGATCCTACTTTATACAATAATTTAAGTGCCACAACAGCCAATGCGGCTAGTCTGTTGGAAGATTTGAAGGCACATCCTAAGCGTTATGTGCACTTCTCCTTGTTCGGGAAGAAAGATAAGTAAAAATGTGGCTTATATAGATTTTATCTAAATAATAGAGCCTCTTTGTGCATATCTCGGGAAAAACGGTATATCCCTGTAAAGACCCTAATTAAGTGGGATTCGCTAAAGAGTCGGTGAACTAATTCTTAGGGGAAAGAGTAAAAGGTAAATATCTAACATTCAAGCTATTATTAAAATGCAACAGTCCTTTCAAAGGGCTGTTTTTTTGTTCTTTGGTAAGTCGCTGAAAGTAAACACCTTATTAAACTCCTGAAAAAAGCAAGAAAAAGTTCATTTGTTTTTTTCGAATAAGATTATCAATTTTGCAGGTGTAGAAGTTATGCTTAATTAATAAATGTAGAATAGCCGTTATGAGTGAAATGAATCATGTCGGGCTGTGGAATCGTTGTCTCGAGATAATCCGGGATAATGTTTCTCCGCAGACATATAAAACGTGGTTTTGCCCTATTGTCCCTTTAAAATATGAGGACAAAACATTGGAATTGCAGGTGCCCAGTCAGTTCTTTTACGAATTTCTCGAAGAGAAGTTCCTGGACTTGCTGCGCCAGACTATTCATAAAGTCTTTGGCGAAGGTTCCAAGCTGATGTATAGGGTGATGGTCGTAAAGAATCCGCCAACAACGGTTCCGCTTCCTCCTCATGCCGGTTCACAAGCTCCTTTACATAAGCCTGTTACTAAAAGTATTCCACAGGTTCCGCAAGTATCGGATTTGGATCCGCACTTGAATAAGGATTATAACTTTGAAACATTCATTGAGGGTGAGAGTAACAAACTTTCGAGGAGTGTGGCCGAAGCTGTTGCGCTCAATCCGGCTAAGACTGTTTTTAATCCGTTGTTTTTCTATGGGGCTTCCGGGGTGGGTAAAACTCATCTAGCCAATGCTATTGGTACAAAAATTAAAGAGCTTTATCCGGAAAAGCGTGTGTTGTATGTCTCGGCTCATTTGTTCCAAGTGCAATACACCGACTCTGTGCGCAACAATACGACAAACGATTTCATTAACTTCTACCAATCTATTGATGTTTTAATCATTGACGATATTCAGGAGTTTGCCGGTGTCACTAAGACACAGAATACTTTCTTCCATATATTCAATCACTTGCATCAGAATGGCAAGCAGCTTATCTTGACTTCCGATCGTGCTCCGGTGTTGTTGCAAGGTATGGAAGAAAGATTGATTACCCGTTTTAAATGGGGGATGGTGGCAGAATTGGAAAAACCGACTATCGAATTGCGCAGGAACATTTTACGTAATAAGATTCGACGGGATGGTTTGCAATTCCCTCCGGAGGTCATTGACTATATTGCTGAAAACGTAAATGACAGTGTGCGCGATCTGGAAGGTATTATTATTTCTCTGATGGCTCACTCTACTATTTATAATAAGGATATAGATATGGAGTTGGCTCAGCGCATTGTCAAGAAAATCAGTCGGAGTGAAACCAAAGCGGTTACTATCGATCATATTATTCAGACTGTTTGTTCACACTTCGGTTTGGAACCGGCAACCATTCATACCAAATCCCGAAAGAGAGAAGTGGTACAAGCGCGACAGATTGCGATGTATCTGGCTAAGAACAATACGGATTTTTCGACCTCTAAAATCGGGACACTCATTGGAAACAAGGATCATGCTACCGTGTTGCATGCCTGCAAGACTGTCAGGGAGCTAAGGGAGGTAGACAAGGCCTTTAAGTCGGAGTTGGATGAGATTCAAGCTGAACTTAGAAAATAAACCATTGAAAGAGCAGGACTTTAAAAGCCCTGCTTTTTCATTACTTGCCCAAGCAATTCCGACATGGCTTCGGCATCTTTTTTCGTATAACGCACTTCTGTGAATACTTGTGCCAATGTTTCTTTTCCGTTTTCGGCAATAAATTGTTTGTTTTCCGGCAAAGACTCCTTGTAGGCATAATAGCGGTCAATATCCTCCGAAGTATAGGGGTGGTAGACTTCTTCGTGTACCAATGCTTCCAGCGGCAGACGATCCACTTGAGGAGGATTTTCATCCGGCCAACCTACCGTAATCGTAGCAATAGGAAATACCAGTTCTGGTAATTCTAAAGCTTCTATGATCAGGTGAGGATTATAGGTCGTTGTTCCCAAATAGCAGATGCCCAGCCCTTTCTCTTCAGCTGCTACACAAAATGTCTGAGCAACCAGTAAAGCATCAGTGGCTCCGGTTACAAACCATTCCAGATTATTATAACCGGGTTCCGCTTTACGTTGTCTGCACCACTGGCTGAATCGGTGGAGGTCAATACAAAATGTAAGTACTACTGGAGCGTTTTGCACCATCGGCTGGTTAAAATGGGCCGGTGCCAATTTCGCTTTCCGTTGAGCATCGCGAGTTACAATGACGCTGTATACCTGCATATTTCCTACGGTCGATGCGCGAAAAGAGGTTTCAAGCAACTCATTCAGCATATCAGTTGGAATATCTTTCTGCTGATATTTACGAATAGTTCTTCTTTGTTTCAAGCTTTCCATATTTTCTTTTTTCTGCAAATATATAAAAGATTTGGGGAATAGTACGTACTAAGGTTGAAAAAGAACAATCGGATATTTATTCTCTTATTTTGGGTGAAGTGGGAAAATTCGGAAAACTTCATCCCGTAACTGAAAATAGTAATAGGCTTATAATCAGTGTTCTATCGGGAATAAACAGAAAACTTCCTACCTGTTCATAAAAAAACGTTTTTTTGTTTTGTCAGATCAAAAAACATTCATAGCTTTGCAAAAACATTTGTTAATCCTAAGCTTAACTTCTACCATTTTAATCAATTTGCCTGTTAAAATCTAAATATAAAATATTGTGGAAAAGAAAACTTATACGTACGACGAAGCCTTTGAAGCCTCCCTCCATTACTTCCAAGGTGACGAGTTAGCAGCCAGGGTATGGGTGAACAAATATGCGGTGAAAGACTCTTTCGGCAACATCTATGAAAAGTCGCCGGAAGATATGCATTGGCGAATAGCTAATGAAATAGCTCGCATCGAGGCCAAATATCCGAACCCTCTACGTGCAGAAGAATTGTTCGGTCTGTTGGATCATTTTAAGTACATTGTTCCACAGGGTAGTCCCATGACTGGTATTGGCAATGACTATCAGGTGGCTTCTTTGTCTAACTGTTTTGTTATCGGTATTGATGGCAATGCCGATTCGTATGGTGCTATTTTCAAAATCGATGAGGAACAAGTCCAGTTGATGAAACGTCGAGGAGGTGTCGGACATGATCTTTCGCATATCCGTCCGAAAGGTTCTCCTGTGAAAAACTCGGCGTTGACCTCCACCGGGTTGGTTCCTTTCATGGAACGTTATTCCAACTCTACTCGCGAAGTGGCTCAAGATGGGCGTCGGGGTGCCTTGATGCTGAGTGTTTCCATTAAACATCCGGATGCAGAAGCCTTCATTGATGCCAAAATGACCGAAGGTAAAGTGACGGGAGCCAATGTGTCGGTCAAACTGGATGATGCTTTTATGCAGGCCGCCATTGACAACCGGCCCTACATGCAGCAATATCCTATCGACAGTACGGATCCATTGGTTAAAAAAGAAATAGATGCCAGTGCCTTGTGGAAGAAAATAGTTCATAATGCATGGAAATCTGCTGAGCCGGGTGTTTTATTCTGGGATACTATTATTAAAGAATCAGTTCCCGACTGTTATGCCGACCTCGGATATAAAACCGTTTCGACCAATCCTTGTGGAGAAATTCCCCTATGTCCTTATGACTCCTGCCGTCTTTTGGCTATCAATCTGTATTCCTATGTAGTCAATCCGTTTAAGCCGGATGCCTATTTTGACTTTGACTTGTTCCGGAAGCATGTCAGCTTGGCTCAACGCATTATGGATGATATCATTGACTTGGAGTTGGAGAAGATTGAACGTATCCTGGAGAAGATTGACTCCGATCCCGAAAGTGATGACGTGAAAAGAACAGAACGTGTCTTGTGGCAGAAGATTTATAAGAAGAGCGGCCAAGGCAGACGTACAGGAGTGGGAATTACAGCTGAAGGAGATATGATAGCTGCGTTGAACCTTCGCTATGGTACGGAAGAGGCTACAGCGTTTTCAGAAAAAGTACACAAGACCATTGCTTTGAGTGCTTATCGTTCATCGGTAGAAATGGCTAAAGAACGGGGAGCTTTCGAAGTGTATGATTCAGAGCGTGAGAAGAATAATCCGTTTATCAATCGCTTACGTGAAGCAGATCCGCAACTTTATGAAGACATGAAGCAATACGGACGTCGCAACATCGCTTGTCTGACTATTGCTCCCACAGGGACAACCAGCCTCATGACTCAGACGACATCGGGCATCGAACCGGTATTCTTACCCGTATACAAACGTCGTCGTAAGGTCAATCCGAATGATACCAATGTCCGTATTGATTTTGTGGATGAGACCGGAGATGCTTTCGAAGAATATATCGTGTTCCATCCCAAGTTTGTGACCTGGATGGAAGCGCAAGGTTATGATCCTGCCCGACGCTATACCCAGGAAGAAGTAGACAAACTGGTCGCTCAGTCACCTTATTATAAAGCTACGTCCAACGATGTAGACTGGTTGATGAAAGTGAAGATGCAGGGGCGCATTCAGAAATGGGTGGATCATTCGATCAGTGTGACGATCAATCTGCCGAACCATGTAGACGAAGAGTTGGTCAATCGTCTCTATATTGAAGCTTGGAAATCAGGTTGCAAGGGATGTACAGTATATCGTGATGGTTCTCGTTCAGGGGTACTTCTTTCCACGAAGAACGACAAGAAGGATGAATTGCCTCCTTGCAAGCCGCCTCGTATTGTGGAAACTCGTCCCAAGATATTGGATGCTGACGTGGTACGCTTCCAGAATAACAAGGAAAAGTGGGTGGCTTTCGTCGGGCTTTTGAATGGTCATCCATACGAAATCTTTACGGGAGTATTGGATGATGATGAAGGAATCGTGTTACCCAAGAATGTGGTTTCCGGACATATCATCAAGAATGTGGATGAAAATGGCAACAAGCGTTACGACTTTCAGTTTGAAAACAAACGCGGTTACAAAGTCACGATAGAAGGTCTGTCGGAGAAGTTCAATAAGGAATATTGGAATTATGCCAAGTTGATTTCGGGTGTATTGCGCTATCGTATGCCTATCGAACAGGTAATCAAGCTGGTCAGCTCGTTGCAGCTCGATAGTGAAAGTATCAATACCTGGAAAAACGGCGTAGAACGTGCGTTGAAGAAATATGTGACGGACGGAACGGAAGCCAAAGGACAAAAATGCCCGAATTGTGGCAACGAGACTTTGGTCTATCAGGAAGGGTGCTTGATTTGTAAAACTTGCGGCGCTTCCCGTTGTGGATAACCCCTGTAAGCACAAACGTTTGCATAGCATTCGGAGATAGAAAAGCAATCTTAGCTACAATAACTATCAAGAAGTTTGTTTATACTTGCATAGTTATTGTAGCTATTGTTTTTTCAAAGCATAAATCTAATAATATGATTCTATCATTTCACATTGAATACCGCACCAGCTGGGGGGAAGAAGTCAAAGTACTAGGATCTATTCCCGAACTTGGAAAGAATGATGCCGACAAGGCTGTTCCGTTACATACCATTGATGGTATACATTGGACTTCGGATATAGAAATCCAGGTCCCAGGAGAGAGATGTATACAATATAGTTATCACATATACCGTGGTAATCAACGGGTTCGTACCGAATGGAATAACTTGCCAAGAACGTTGTATGTGTCTGACAATCCGGAAAAAATCTATCGTTTGGAAGACAGTTGGAAGAATCTACCGGAACAGCAGTACTTTTATACATCGGCTTTTACTCAGTCGTTGCTGGCTCATCAGGAACGGGCTGCTTCCCCGCAGACTCATACCAAAGGTTTGCTGATAAAGGCGTACGCTCCATGCATTGACGAGAACCATTGTTTGGCCATTTGTGGTAATCAGAAAATGTGGGGCAATTGGGATCCGGACAAAGCTGTGCTGATGAGCGATATCAATTTCCCGGAATGGCAAGTGGAAATTGATGCCGAACAGTTGACTTATCCGTTGGAATATAAATTTGTGCTATATAAGAAGGATGAAAAGCGTGTGGTGGCGTGGGAAAACAATCCCAATCGCTACATGGCCGATCCGGAGTTAAAAGACAACGAGACATTGGTCATCAGTGATCGTTATGTCTATTTTAGTCTGCCTTTGTGGAAAGGTGCCGGTGTGGCTGTTCCTGTTTTCTCCTTGCGTTCTGAAAAGAGTTATGGTGTCGGGGATTTTGGAGACCTTAAGCGAATGGTGGATTGGACGGTGTTGACGCACCAGAAGGTTGTACAGATTTTGCCCATCAATGATACGACCATGACACATACATGGACAGACTCTTATCCCTACAGCAGTATTTCCATCTATGCCTTCCATCCCATGTATACGGACTTGGAGCAGTTGGGTGAATTGAACGACCCTAAACAGATGGAGATGTTCAGACAACGCCGGAAGGAACTGAATGCGCTGCCTGCGGTAGACTATGAAGCCGTCAATCGAACCAAGTGGGAGTATTTGCGTCTTATTTTTGCCCAAGAAGGAGAAAAGACATTTGCTACAGAAGACTTTAAGCAATTCTTTGAAGACAATAAAGAGTGGTTGCAGCCGTATGCTGTATTCTGCTATCTGCGTGATGCTTATAAAACGCCCAATTTCCGCGAGTGGCCTAAATACAGCACTTATCAGGCCGAAGATATTCAAAAGTTATGCGAACCCCATACGGCTGACTATCCTCATATTGCCATCCATTATTATGTCCAATACCACCTGCATCTTCAGTTGCTGGAGGTGACGCGGCATGCTCGTGCCCATGGGGTCGTGCTGAAGGGAGATATTCCCATTGGCATCAGTCGCAACAGTGTGGAGGCTTGGAAAGAACCTCATTACTTCAATCTGAACGGACAGGCCGGAGCTCCGCCCGATGATTTTTCGGTGAACGGACAAAACTGGGGCCTCCCGACTTATAACTGGGAGGTGATGGAAAAAGACGGATATGCCTGGTGGATGAAACGTTTCCGCAAGATGGCGGAATACTTTGATGCTTATCGCATTGACCATATATTGGGTTTCTTCCGAATTTGGGAAATTCCGATGAATGCCGTACACGGTCTGTTGGGACAGTTTGTTCCGGCTTTACCCATGACAGCCGAGGAGATAGAAAGCTATGGATTGACGTTCCGCAAGGATTTCTTCCTGACTCCTTATATCCATGAATATTTCTTGGGGCAAGTGTTCGGTCCTCATACGGATTACGTGAAGAAGACTTTCTTGGATACTACTGACACGTGGGAAGTTTATCGGATGAAACCGGAGTTCGATACCCAGCGTAAGATAAAGGATTACTTTGAGGGAAAGACCGATGAGGACAGTATCTGGATACGCGATGGACTCTATTCGTTGATTAGTGATGTATTGTTTGTGCCCGATCGCAACGATTCGGAGAAATATCATCCGCGTATCGGGGTGCAGCACGACTATATCTATCAATCTCTGAATGATTGGGAGAAAGCTGCTTTCAATAGGCTTTATGACCAATACTATTATCATCGCCACAACGATTTCTGGGGACAACAAGCCATGAAGAAGTTACCTCAATTAACCCAATCGACCGACATGTTGGTTTGCGGGGAAGATTTAGGGATGATTCCGGCCTGTGTCGCTTGGGTGATGAACGAACTCCGCATTCTTTCTTTGGAGATTCAGCGCATGCCCAAGGACCCGTCACAAGAGTTTGGCCATCCGGATTGGTATCCTTATCGTTCGGTTTGCACCATCTCTACTCATGACATGTCGACACTGCGTGGCTGGTGGGAAGAGAATGCTTCACAAACCCAACGCTATTTCAACACTATGTTGGGGCACTATGGACAGGCACCTGCTACTGCTACGCCGGAACTCTGCGAGGAGATTGTCCGTAATCATCTTTATGGAAACTCCATCTTGAGTATTCTTTCTTTGCAGGATTGGCTCTCCATCGACGGGACATGGCGTAATCCTAATGTGCAGGAAGAACGCATCAATGTACCGGCCAATCCTCGTCATTACTGGCGGTATCGCATGCACTTGACGTTGGAGCAACTGATGCAGGCCGATAGTCTGAATGAGAAAATCCGGAAAATGATTGCACAGACCGGAAGAACGTATTAAATTAGCACCCGAAGAATGGGTAATGATTCATGATAAATGGTTAATGGCAAATAGCTGATTAACCATTTATCATTATAAATAGAAAGAATGAAGAGCTATATTCGCTTAGACGACATGCGTTTTTTTGCCTACCACGGTGTGGCTCCGCAGGAGGCATTGGTCGGCAATGAGTATACGGTAACGTTACGGCTGGAAACGGATATGACAGAAGCCATGCAGACGGATAACGTGGCTCACACCGTGAATTATGCCGAAGTGTATCAAACCGTAAAAGAGGAAATGAACCGACCTTCCCAACTGCTGGAGCATGTGAGCGGACGTATCGTCCGGCGATTGTTTCATGACTTTCCTGCCATTGAACAGATAGACTTGAAGTTATGTAAGCGAAATCCGCCTATGGGAGCGGACATCGTTTCGGCAGGTGTCGAAATCCATTGTGCACGTGAGGATTTCGTTTTATAGTCGGGAAAAAACTTGCCGTCGATAGAGATAGAAACGAACCAGAATGCTGTAAGACGTGCGTTCCGGAATGTGGGTTACCACAGTTTTCTTCAGATTTTCTTCACGGGCTTCCGTAAACGAAGGGCGCAAGGCTTTGAATGCTTGCCGGGCTTTCCATACAGCATGGGCATTGGGCCACTGGCCTTTCAACAGGAAGAAAAGGGCCGCTACACCGTCGAGCACTGTACGTATGCGCATGACGCGGGTTAATTCCTCTGCCGGCAGATTTTTGTAGAGCATCAGCAGGTTGTTGCGGAAGTTCAAGAAGGTCTTGCGGGGATTTTCTTTCTTTAAGGTAGCCCCGCCTACGTGATAGACTACACTCTGGGGCACACATACTACCATCCGCCCACGTGCACGCAATCGCCAGCACAAATCAATCTCTTCCATGTGGGCAAAGAAACGTCCGTCTAAACCGCCTGCATCGCGATAATCAGTCAACCGGATGCATAAGGCCGCTCCCGAAGCCCAGGCTATCGGCAGCACTGTGTCATACTGTCCGTGGTCCTTTTCTACTTTTCCCAGGATGCGTCCCCGACAAAAGGGATAACCATAGCAGTCTATAAAACCACCGGCCGCACCGGCATATTCAAAAGCGGTCTTATCGCGCCAACTTCGCAATTTGGGTTGGCAGGCGGCCACTTCCGGATGAGCATCCAGATAGGCTATCAGCGGCTTCAGCCAATGTGCCGATACTTCTACATCCGAATTCAATAAAACGACGTATTCGGCTTCGATGTGTGACAAAGCCTGATTGTATCCGTCGGCAAACCCTTGATTCTCAGCCATGCGAATCAGGCGTACGGAAGGAAATTCTTGGCGAACCAGTTCAATCGAATCGTCTGTCGAACCGTTATCAGCCACGTAGACTACGGCCCTATCGGCCTCCGAATGCTGAATGACCGAAGGCAGAAAGGTACGAAGCATCTCGCGCCCGTTCCAGTTTAATATCACTACGGCTATCTTCTCCATGACATGTTAACTGTTCTTCCTCGCCAAGGCGTCTTCTTCGCCTCGCAAAGCCGTTTGCTCTTCGTTGAAGGAGCCTAAGCGCATCCACAAGACTTGATTGTCCAGCCGGTCGTCATGAGGTACCTCCACGCGGATGTAGTTAGGAGTAAAACCGTGCATAGGGACACCCGGCTTGGCTCGCTCCAGCAATACAGGCAGGGTTTGTCCGATGTGGCGGGCATAGAAATCATGGGTTTTCCGGTCGGACAATTCCAATAAACGTTGGCTGCGCCGATGTTTCTCTTCCGGTGACACGACGTGTTCTATCTTCAGTGCTTGCGTGCCCGGGCGTTCCGAATAGCTGAATACGTGCAGTTGCGTGATGTCCAGTCCTTCTATAAATCGGTAAGCTTCTTCAAAGTAAGCTTCCGTTTCCCCGCGTGTCCCCACGATGACGTCTACGCCAATGAACGCATCGGGCATTACTTCTTTGATTTTCCGTACTTTTGAAGCAAACAGGGCCGTATCATATCGGCGGCGCATCAGTTTCAGCACTTCATCGCATCCCGATTGCAGAGGAATGTGGAAATGGGGCATGAAACGTTGTGACTGAGCCACGAAGTCGATGATTTCATCAGTCAGCAAATTAGGCTCGATGGACGAGATGCGATAACGCTCGATACCTTCTACTTCGTCCAATGCTTTCACCAGGTCGAAGAAACTTTCCCCGGTGCTTTTGCCGAAATCGCCAATGTTGACTCCGGTCAGCACAATTTCCTTTCCTCCCTCGGATGCCGCCTGTCTGGCTTGCTCCACCAACGAAGCAATACTTCCATTCCGGCTACGTCCGCGGGCAAAGGGGATGGTACAATACGAACAATAATAATCGCACCCGTCCTGTACTTTCAGGAAGAAGCGCGTCCGGTCTCCCCGCGAACAGGAAGGAGCGAACGAACGAATATCTTTTAAGGCCGATGTATGAACCTCACCAGATTCGTTTTTCTGCAAATGTCCCAGATAGTGCAACAAGTCTTTTTTCTGCTCGGCACCCAGTACTACATCTACGCCTTCAATCCGGGCTACCGTGTCAGGCTTCAACTGCGCATAACATCCCGTCACTACGACGAAAGCTCCGGGGTGCTGCTTGACCAGACGATGGATGGCTTGCCGGCATTTCTTATCGGCCACTTCCGTCACCGAGCACGTGTTTATCACACAAATGTCCGCCTTCTCCCCCTTACGGGCTGTCCGTACTCCAGCCTCGCGCAGTGTCCTGCCGATGGTGGAAGTCTCCGAGAAGTTCAGTTTGCATCCTAATGTATAGTAAACCGCTGTCTTATCCTGAAATATACTGGTATCTATCATAAATGTAGCTTTTCGCCGCAAAGTTACGTATTATTTTATTCGAAAGCATAAAAAAGTTCCTCTTTCGAGAACAACTTATCTAAAAAGTATCTAACTTTGCAGCGTTTTAATAAAGCAATTGATTGTATTACGTTTAAAAAATTAAAGGAAATGAAAAAATTAGTTTTGATGGCCGCAGCTATCGTAGCCGTATCTTTCGCTTCTTGTGGTAACAAAGCCGCTAACTCTGAACAAGCTGCATCTGATTCAATCGCTGTAGAAGCAACAGCTGTTGAAGCTGCCGCTGAAGCCGCTGCCGACACTGTAGCCGCAGCTGATACTGTAACTGTAGCTGACACCACTGCTGTAGCTAAATAAATAAAGCTACCTACGAGAGAATTGAAAGTCTGACATGCGCAAAGCATACCAGACTTTTTTTGTACCCTTCGCCGAATGACATTTAAAGGGACGCGACGGTTCATTTAATGTAATGGTTCTTTTCATTTAAAGAAAAGCTTGCTCCCCTTCCTTCTCCTTTCTTATACTAATCTGACATCTTGGCAGCCAGGTACTGCCAAAATTTCTTATATATTCGTGGGCCGATGCATATAAGTGCGTGGGTCCTTTCATATATATTCGTGAGCCCTCGCACTTATATGCCTTGAATTGAGTGAAAGCTTATAGTTGTTCTATCTCCTCTTCGGTCAGTCCGGTCGCTTGGGCTATCACGTGACTGGGTACTCCTAAACGTTTAAAGTTCTTAGCATTGGATATACGCTCTTCTTTCATACCTTCTTCTCGTCCTTCTTTTCGCCCCTCTTCACGTCCCTTCTCCAGCCCTTCTTCCAATCCTTCTTGGTGTCCTTTGTATTCGGCAGTTCGAATGGTGTTGATCCAGTCGCGATAGACTTTCAG
>CALUOT010000002.1 GCA_944322355.1 uncultured Bacteroides sp.
GTCGAATTTTAGCTGTATTTATATTTATATCAGCTGGTTACAAGAATTGTTAATCATTTTAAGTGGACACTAGTGAATAAACACTAACCATTTATAAATATTACTACCTCCCTGGACAAGCACCTAACTATACAAAATTAGGTGCCTGTCAATTCAATCTAATACCTAAATCAAAACTGAATTTATCCTATTCTTCTGATACGAATTATTTGACTTTTATAGGCACCTCGCAACGGGAAATTGATACCAATCTCCATCAACATCTTTCCTGTATAAATAGGGCCATTATCTTCCATCTGATATTTACCTTCTTCTTGCAAGCCTCTCAACTTAATCCACTGTGGAGAAGAAGTCTTCAAAGTAGCATTAGCCGGATATTCAGCTAAGTTATACACGAATAAAACTGTTTCCTTACCGGACTTGTGGACATATTGAAGCACACTACGATTAGTTTCGAAAGGAGATACCAAACGATACAAATCACCTTCATGTACTGTCTCACGAATCGATTTATATTGCGCAATCTTTTTGCGAGCCAATTCTTTTTCCTCTGGACTCCACTTCGTAATGTCATATCCCACACCAAGGACACCGCTCATAGCTACATCAAATTTAAATTCCAAAGACGGATTTTGATGATGCCAATCTTCACGCGTCACCCAACTTATCATAGAATTGGCTGGAAATGCATTCAAATAGGCATATTGTATAAATGTACGTTCTATCGGATCGGTATTATCACTCACCCAATTACAATCGGTCAATTGTATCATACCCAAATCAATTCTGCCACCTCCACTGGCACAATTTTCAAACCACACATCCGGAAATTCCGTACGCAAAGCATCAAAAAGGCGATATAAGTTCTCTACATACTTCATGCGCACTGCACGCTGATCTTCCGTCTTGGCTGAAGGAAATCCTGCATCAGCCAAAGCACGATTCATATCCCACTTAATATATTTGATGTTATTCTCGCGTAACAATGAAGAAAAACTGTCATACAAATATTGATAGACATCCTCACGAGCTATATTCAGTATCAATTGATTACGCTGTTCATGCCGTGTACGATTAGGATAATGGAATACCCAGTCTGGATGAGCACGATATAAATCACTGTTCGGATTCACCATTTCCGGCTCTATCCAAATGCCGAAGTCTAGTCCCAAAGCATTCACTTTACTAATTAGTGATTGCAAACCATTAGGAAATTTCTTTTTATCTACTGTCCAGTCACCTAAACCGGCTTTATCATTTACACGACCTTTAAACCAACCATCGTCAATAACAAATATTTCGACCCCTATTTCTTTGGCTATTTTAGCTAACTCTAATTGATGTTTCTCATTCACATTGAACGTCGTAGCATACCAACTATTATAAAGCACCGGACGTACCATGTGCCGATGATTAGGATGTTGAATTTTGTCACGCGTATAATTAGCCAAACTCAGTGAAACTCCTTCCATACCTTCTGTAGTATAGCCTATGACAAATTTAGGAGTAACTAATGAAGTACCGGCTTTCAAAGTAACTGACTGATCCCAATAATTAACTCCTGAGGTAACCTGTACCTCTCCAGAAACGTATTTTTCAAAATCAACTCGCCAATTTCCACTATACTGCAACGTACCATACCAATAAGAACCGGAAGTTTCACTACACTGTCCTGGTATACCTAATGCAAAGAACGAAGAACCAAAAGAACGAAAATCCCTCACTTGCAAAGTTTTACTTCCTTGAGTCAATAAAGTTTTATTCGGCAAGAACTCACTTCCCCATCCCCCCGACAAATGAGTCAATTCATAATTGCCACGTGGCAGAAAGAAAGTGCCCGATTGAGCATTTTCAACCCGTATTTGTCCTTTCTTTCCCGTATGCTTTATTTCTATCCATTTCTCCAGCAAATCATATTCAGGCAATACGCGGATATATTCAACAACTGTCAGTGGATAATACTTGTCTTTCTGATATACAATTAAAGTCGGATAACCATCCATGTCCTGTACCTCCGCCCGTACAAATTCCAATTCAATCGACCGCACCTCATCATCAAACACCACTTCCAGCATTGGAGTTTTTTCCGTAAATCCTCCTCTTACTGTCACTTCAGCTCCCAGAGAACGTTGAAGAGGTTCTGCTTGATAAGCATTTCCGCCCCAAAAACACATTTCTAACACATTGGACTTAGAAACAGCCAAATGATAAGCCGCCGACTTGGTATACAAAATCCAAGAACGGCCATCAGCTCCCACTTGTATGGTTTCTGCATTTAATAACATAACATAACACAAGAGTGCCAACAAAGTACCGATTCTTTTCATGATACAAATAAATTTAAGATTTGTTGCAAAGTAACCCAATTTAGCGCAGATAAAAAATAGATAATAATCATAATAGATGGACAATATCCCAATTTCCGAATATACCTCAATGAAACTTCTCATGGAAAGTAAAACTCAAATAGATTATTTTCTACCTTTGTCCCATAAATAGAACACTCATGGAAACACCATCTATTAAAAAAGAAATTGGATTTAAAGGACAAAGAGCCTTCGTTTTACCACCTGCTGTAATTACAACAATGGAAACAAATCCGCTATCGACCCTATTACATATTACAGATATAGGCTATTATCCCAAGGCTTCTTATCATTATTGCGAACGTAAAACTCCCATCAACCAGTACGTATTTATCTATTGTACTGAAGGAACCGGCTGGTTTACTCTAAATGGAAAAGTTCATCAAGTGGGTCCCAACCAATATTTCATTCTTCCGGCAGGCTACCCTCACGCTTACGGAGCTAACGAACTTGATCCATGGACCATTTATTGGGTACATTTCAAAGGAAGATTCGCACCATACTTAATTCCAGAAATGCCGGTACCCATCACCATTAAACCCGGAATTCATTCACGAATTCATGCAAGGAACGAATTATTCGAAGAAATACTGCACATTTTTGAAATGGGATACAGCCACGACAACCTGCTACTGGCCTGCTCTACTTTTTATTATTACCTATCTACCCTCAAATACCTACAACAATTCCGCGACGCCGGAAATATGAACAAGCCTTATGACATCGTATCGACAGCCATCCATTTCATGAAGGAAAATATAGAAAAACGATTGACCTTGGATGAAATAGCCAAACATGTGGGGTACTCAACCTCTCATTTCCTGACCTTATTTAATCAACGAACCGGATATACCCCATTGGCCTATTTCAACCAACTGAAGATACAACAAGCTTGCCAGCTATTAGATTTCAGTAACATGAAAATTAATCAAATCTGCTATAAGATAGGCATCGAAGACACGTACTACTTTTCACGCCTTTTCCGTAAAATCATGGGTATGTCTCCACGGGAATATAAAAATATGCATAAAGGGTAATGATAAAAGTATGTCGACCAAAAACATAGAAAGTAACTCCCCGATGTTTGCCATTTCAAAAAACATCGCTACCTTTGCTTGAACAATCAATGATAGACCAAGCTACTATAAACCGCATCATGGACGCGGCGCAAATCTACGACGTCGTGTCCGACTTTGTCACCCTGCGGAAACGCGGGGTGAACTATGTAGGACTGTGTCCGTTCCACGATGACAAGACACCGTCCTTCTCCGTGTCGCCCGCCAAGAACCTGTGCAAGTGCTTCGCTTGCGGCAAGGGAGGCACTCCTGTACACTTCATCATGGAGCATGAACAGCTCAGCTATCCCGATGCCCTGCGATACCTGGCCAAGAAGTATGGCATCGAAATAAAAGAACGCGAATTGTCCGATGAGGAAAAGACAGCACAGAACGAACGCGAGAGCCTTTTCGTCGTCAATCAGTTTGCCAACGACTACTTTCGCCATACCCTGCGCCAGACGGAAGAAGGACGCAACGTCGGCATGGCTTACTTCCGTAGCCGAGGCTTCCGTGATGACATCATCGAGAAGTTCCAACTGGGCTATTGCACCGAGAGCCACGACGCCTTTGCCAAGGAAGCACTAGCCAAGGGATATAAACGGGAATACCTGGTAAAGACCGGACTCTGCTACGAGACGGACGACCACCGCCTGCGCGACCGCTTCTGGGGCCGCGTCATCTTCCCCGTCCATACGCTGAGCGGCAAGGTGGTGGCCTTCGGAGGCCGTGTGCTCGCTGCCGCCACCAAGGGCGTAAAGGTGAAGTACGTCAACTCGCCCGAATCGGAAATCTACCATAAAAGCAACGAACTCTACGGCATCTACCAAGCCAAGCAGGCCATCGTGAAGCAAGACCGCTGCTACATGGTGGAGGGATATACGGACGTCATCTCCATGCACCAGAGCGGCATCGAGAACGTGGTGGCCTCATCGGGAACGGCGCTCACCACGCAGCAAATCAAGATGATACACCGCTTCACCAACAACATGACCGTGCTCTACGACGGCGATGCGGCGGGCATCAAAGCCTCTCTGCGAGGTATCGACATGCTGTTGGAGGAAGGCATGAACGTCAAAGTCTGCCTCCTGCCCGACGGCGACGACCCCGACTCCTTCGCCCGCAAGCACAACAGCACCGAAATGCGTGCCTTCCTCGACCGGCACGAGACGGACTTCATCCGCTTCAAGACCAACCTGCTGATGGAAGACGCCGCCGGAGACCCCATCAAACGCGCCGAACTCATCAGCAACATCGTGCAGAGCATCTCCGTCATCCCCGAAGCCATCGTGCGCGACGTCTACATCAAGGAGTGCGCCCAACTGCTGCACGTGGAAGACCGCCTGCTGGTGTCCGAAGTGGCCAAACGCCGTGAGAAACAAGCTGAACAACGGGCCGAACAGCGCGAACGGGAACGCCGACGTCAGGCCGCACAAGCCGAAACGACCGCCACATCCCAGCCTTCCGCCCCCGGCGAGCTGCCTCCCCCACCCGTCCCCATGGACGAACCAGCCGAAGCCACACCCGCCGACTACACCTCCTTCATCCCCCAGGAAGGCAAGGAAGAACAAGCCTTCTACCAATACGAGTTGCAGATTATTCAGATGATAGTCCGCTACGGCGAACGCGTCATGTGCAACGTCACCGACGAGGAAGGCAACGAACACCCCCTCACCGTCACCGAATACGTCGTAGAAGACCTTCGGCAAGACGACCTCGCCTTCCACAATCCCCTGCACCGGCAGATACTCACCGAAGCCGCCGAACACCTCACCCAGCCGGGATTCGTGGCCGAACGCTACTTCATCGCCCACCCCGACCCCGCCGTGAGCCAACTCAGCGCCGAGCTCATCAGCGACCGCTACCAACTCAGCAAGTACCACTCCAAAGGGCAAAAGATTGTCACCGACGAAGAACGCCTCTACGAACTCGTCCCCCTGCTGGTGACCAACTTCAAGTATGCCATCGTCAGCGAAGAACTGAAGCACCTGATGCGTGCCCTGCAAGACCCTGCCATCGCTCACGACGAAGCCCAGTGCAACGCCATCATGCAACGCTACAGCGACCTGCGCACCGTCCAGAGCCTCATGGCCAAGCGACTGGGCGACCGCGTCGTGCTGCACCTCTAATAAGGAAGCCCCCTACATCCCCCTATCCTGACAGGGACAAAGCCTAAGCATGTCCCTAACAAAGTGCTTTCTTATCTAAGCGAAAACGGCTTTTTAGCAGAACGAAAAAGGCTTATTGGTCATACGAAAAAGCCTTTTTAGTAGGATGAAAAAGCCTTATTCATTTTACTAAAAAGCCTTTTTCATATCCTCAAATCCCTACTTTGTTCCTGTCAAGATAGGGAGAAGAGGCCCACAAGATAGGGAGAAGTCTCCGGCAAAGCCGAAAGATGTCGAGATTTATCCGCTCGAACCGATGAATTTCTCCAGAAAAGTCCTACCTTTGGGAACTGAATCTGTACATAATTCTTCATTTAAGATGATAAAGTTATTACTTGTAGAAGACGATGCCAACCTGAGTTACATCATACAAACAGGTCTGGAAGACCTCATAGGAGGATATGAAGTGACAACCGCCGCCAACGGTGCCGAAGGGCTGAAAGCCTGGGAAGCGTGCAAGCCGGACATCATCATCAGCGATATCGACATGCCGGTGATGAACGGTTTCGATATGGTGGAACGCATCCGCGAGACCGACCCCGACACACCCATCCTCTTTGCCTCGGCCCTCACCTCGCCCCGCGACGTCAAGGCGGGCTATCGGCTGGGGGTGAACAATTACATCAAGAAGCCTTTCGTGCCCGAAGAGCTGGATGCCCACATCCACGCCATGCTGAAGCTGACGAACGGAGCCAAGTCGCAGAACGAAACGGAACACTACCGCCTGGGGCACTATACGCTGGACGCGCCGCACGCCACCCTGCGCGATGACCGGACCAACCGACCGAGGGCCCTCACCGTCCGCGAATCGCAACTACTACAACTCCTGGCCGAGCATAAGAATGAAACGGTGAGGCGTGATGCCATCCTGAGCCGTCTGTGGGGAGCGGAAGAGGGGGATTATTTTGCCTCGCGCAGCCTTGACGTCTTTGTCAACAAGCTCCGCAAGCTGCTGGAGGACGAACCGAAAGTGACCATCAAGACCGTGCGTGGCGTGGGCCTTATGCTGATGTATGAGGAGTAGTTGCGGCTTCGGCATTCCGTTCCATGTAGGCCTCGTAGGTACGTTTCCAGCGTTTGTGCGTCCATAGCCAAAGGGCCGGCCGGGCCTGGATGGTCTGCTCGAGTAACTGAAAGTAACGGTCGGTAACCTCATAATCCGGATAGCGACACACATCGTCCACCATGCGGGTCAACGTGCATCGGTAGTACCCCCGACGGATGCGCTCCACTTGGGCATAGTAAATCAGGGCATCCACCTGCTTGCCTATCCGTTCGGTGCCGATGAAGACAGGCGTCATGCGATGCAGGAACATCGTCCAGTGATGGATGCTGCTCCACTTGGGATTCTGGTCGGCAATGAATCCGATGATGGTGCGTTTCTTCGCTTGCCGTTGGCGGAAGATGAAGCGCAGGGTTTCTTTCATTGGTATATTCTCTCCTTCAAACCGGGCACGCAGATACAGGAACAATCGGTTGAACACCTTGCTGCGCAACGGATGATAGACATGTCCTCCGGTGATATCCGGTCCGGCCTCCCTCACCCTTGCCGACAGGGAAGACACCCACTCCCAGTTGCCATAGTGCGCCAGGTAGATGAACACAAAAAGCTTGCCTTCGCGCTCGGAGGCTTTCACCATTTCTTCCACTCCCACGAACTGCATCCGCCGACGCAGCTCCTTGTCGGAGATGGAACACAGCTTGATGGTCTCCACCAGATAATCGCAGAAGAAAGCATAGAACTCTTTCTCTATCCGACGTAGTTCTTCCTTATTCTTCTCGGGAAACGAGTGCTCCAGATTGTCCCTCACCACCTTCCGACGGTATTTCACCAACCGATATACCATGACGTACATCAGGTCCGCAAACAGGTAAAGCACCCGCAAGGGCAGCAAGGAGCACAGCCACACCCCGAAATATACTACAGGATACATAATCTTCGCCATATTCACAGGTGCCACTGCCTCAGATGGTAGAAATGGTATTCTTAATCAAATTCATAAATTCCGCCCGCGTCTTGGCCTGATTAAAAGCTCCTGTGAAATCGGAAGTCGTCGTAATGGCATTCTGCTTCTCCACGCCTCGCATCTGCATGCACATGTGCTTGGCTTCCACCACCACCATCACTCCCAGGGGATTCAACGTTTCCTGAATACATTCCTTAATCTGTAGCGTCATACGTTCCTGCACTTGCAAGCGATGCGAAAAGATGTCCACCACACGGGCTATCTTGCTCAATCCCGTAATATAACCGTTGGGAATATAAGCCACATGAGCCTTACCATAGAAAGGCAACATGTGATGCTCACATAAAGAGAAAAAATCGATGTCTTTCACAATGACCATCTGATTGTAGTCTTCCTTAAACTTAGCTGAGCGAAGCACTTCGTGCGGGTCGAGGCTATACCCTTTGGTCAGCGAGAGCATGGCTTTGGCCACTCGCTCGGGAGTCTTCAGCAGCCCTTCCCGCGAAGGGTCCTCCCCCAACAAGGTCAGAATACGGTGATAGCACTCCATCAGCTCCTCCAGATGGGGAGACGTGATTATTTCTTTGTCCAGCATGTCTTTTTCTTTGATTGATTACAATGGAATATTTACTTGGTCTCTCACGATGGAAACTTCCTTGAATTCACCGGTAGCCCGCAAGCGTCGCATCATGGCATCGGCTTCCTCAATGCTTCGGTAGTCACCTGCCCTGCATAACCAACGAGGCGGGGTGAAGAAAGTATAGACGGTAAGTTCAGGAAACAGTTCTTTGATCGCTGTGGCCACGGCATAAGCTTCGTTTTTGGCTTGCCGCGTATTATTTCCGGCATATACCTGCACACGATAACCCGCGCTTTTTATGACTTGCCGTTCTCCGGTTTCTGTCGGAACAGATTCTTGCCCGATCAATGCTTCGATGCGCGGGTCTTGATGAATGGTCACTTTACCCTGACCGGGGACATTACGCTCCAGGCTCTTGACTATATTATTCTGCGCGACGGCAGAAAGGGTTCCGAAAGCCAGACTGGCAGCAAAAAGCAAACGTTTCATGTCGAGGATTTCTTTAATGACAATACAATTCAATGTGATTCCCGGAAAAGAGAAATGCCGCACCGTAAGCTATGGTAACGGTGCAGCCTTTCTGTAATTTTCTGATTATTAATTGTTGAATGCATCGATGATGCCCTTGAAGTCGGCAGCTTTCAAAGCAGCGCCACCAATCAAGCCACCATCCACATCCGGTTTGGCAAACAGTTCCTTGGCATTAGAAGGCTTGCAGCTTCCACCGTAAAGGATAGAACAGTTGTCAGCCACTTCCTGACCATACTTGGCAGCTACGGTCGAACGGATGAAGGCATGAATTTCCTGAGCTTGTTCGGGAGTTGCCGTCTTACCGGTACCAATGGCCCAAACCGGTTCGTAAGCCAAAATAATCTTCGAGAAGCCCTCTGCCGAGAGAGAGAATACCGAAGCCAACTGAGCTGCCACTACTTCATTCTGCTTATTGGCCTCACGTTCTTCCAGCACTTCGCCAATGCAGAAGATAGGAGTCAGTCCATGAGCCAGAGCCAGTTTCACTTTCTCTTCCAGGATCTCTACAGTTTCATGATAATAAGCACGACGTTCCGAGTGTCCCAGGATGACATACTTGGCACCCGTAGAAGCCACCATGGCAGCTGATACCTCACCCGTATAGGCACCCGATTCCTTGTCAGCACAATTCTCGGCACCTACGCCAATCTTGGCTGCATCCACCAAAGGCGTTACAGAAGCCAAGTGAATAAACGGCGTACAGATGATTACATCACAGTTAGGCGTTTCGTTAGCCAACATTTCATTCAATTCTTTAGCAAGTGCAATCCCCTCTTGAAGGGTCTTGTTCATCTTCCAGTTACCTGCAACAATGTTTTTTCTCATTTTGTTTTTGTTTTAAAGATTAATAAGATTTATCCATCAATTGTTCTATACCATCCGATTGATTTCCTCTCAGCTTATGGCTGTTCTTGTCCCGGGGTTTGATAATAAAAATATCCAATAGCAGCACCAGGCACAACGGAATGACAAACCACAACATCACTCTCCCCACAGTCTGCCACACACTCACCGTTTGCTGTTGTCCCAATGGGATTTTCTCCAAAGCATCCGTCAACGCATATTCATCCGGCAGATTATTGTCGCTCCACTTATTCAGGATAGTACCTCCTTTCAGCAACAGCATGCCCGGATTGGAGCGGATAATGGTTTTCAGTGTAATGTCATCCCCCAAACAGAAAGGATATTCGGCTCCTGTACGATCGCACCACAACTCGATATCCTCTTCCTGCGAAGCAGTCAAGGCATAGAAACCATACCCATGCTCCACGCTATAATCATAAATTTCATTAATCAAATCAATATGGCTATCGTCGGCTGCCTCTATCTGATGGGCTATCAACAAGAACGTATATCCTTCATCCTCCAGGACCTGTTCGGTAATGTCCTCACCGGTCTCCAGACTGGTCATATAGAATTCATGAATGGGAGGCTCGTAACCTTGCTTGACCACCACGTTGCGAGTTTCGACGAAAGTCCACGTACTGTCCGGATAGTTGTCCAAAGTAAATTCCTTCCGTTCACCGTTTTTCTCCAATACAAAGCGGGTGTCATACACCGTAGGTTCGGCATCTGCCGGAATGGTCATTCCTTCTTTAATATTGACCCCGATTTTATAAGGCCGGAAGTCGATGACCGGCAAATTGTGCAGACAGTAAAACGAAAGTGCAAAAGCAAACAGAATGGTATACATGGAAAAAATCCATTCCAATTTCCGGGTTATAAAACGAACCACCTCCTTACGCCATCTGAAAACCGAACCGGCAGCTATCAACAGAACGACGTTTTTCCAGAAAGTCTGCCAGTTCGTCAATATCCATGCGTCACCAAAACAACCACAGTCCGAAACCGGATTGGCAATGGCCAGATAGAGCGTCAACGGGGTCATAAACACCATCAGCAATAGTGCCAATACCGAACTTACCCGCTTATGGATGCCAAGGAACAAACAAACTCCCACATAAAATTCAATGACAGACAACGCCGTACCGGCAAAGAACAATAAAAAAGAAGGAATCCACGCCATCAGACCGAAGGCGGTCAGGTAATCCTGTAACTTATAATAAAAGCCAAAAGGATCGATCACCTTGACAAAACCGGAAAAAATAAAAACTCCGCCCAACAAGAAACGGCACACATTGACCCAAATGACTCTGATCAACTGTTTCCTTCTCCAGACTACCTGTTCACTTTGTTGTTCCATATTTTCCATGCTTGTCTATCAATACGGTGCGCAAAGTTAGGAATAATTAAAGAATAAATAAAAAGAGAGGACTCTAAATATCATTAAAGCCCCCTCATTATGATAAGGATTGTTTCTTTATGCTTTTTAGGAACAACGCAATATTTGTCCCGGACGCAAAACAGTTTTGCGTGTGATGTGGTTCAACCGGCAAAGTTGGCTGACGGTAGTTCCCTGGCGAGCAGCAATCCGGGATAACGTATCGCCTTTCTTCACTTTATAGAACATATCGCCCCGACCGGATGTGCCATTCTTCGTCTTTTTACTCTTTTCAAACGTATACGTATCCGCTACGATGTCCTGCTTTTCAAAGTTAAACATCAGCGCAGGGTCTATCGCGATACCCAGGAAACGAGTCTCGAAATGCAAGTGCGAACCGGTAGAACGTCCCGTGTTTCCTCCCAAACCGATGGGTTCTCCTGCTTTCACCAATTGGTCTTCTTTCACCAATTGCTTGGACAAATGGCCATAAATGGTTTCCAGACCATTATCGTGCCGAATCACAATATATTTCCCATACCCTTTACGTCCCTGGCTCTTCACGACACGTACTCTTCCATCAAAGGCCGAACGAATGGTATCACCCACATAGACCTTTATATCCAGTCCATAATGGGCTCTGCGCCGACGCGGACGATACCCAAAGACATCATTAATACGGGTATGATCGGTTGGCATACAAAAACCCGTCAAATCGATAACATATTTATCAGGAATAATGGCATTACTATAGACATGCACTTGCTGCGTATTCCACGTAGGATATATATCAAAAGCCGGATACATGGACTGTTCCACCCGTATCTGTTTCTGTAATGCCAAAGAGTCTACACTTTTCAGTTTTCTATCGATAGGTGCTTGACGAGCAATGAGGTCTTGGGAGAAAGTACTCAAACTCACCATTGCGGTTGCTGCACACAAAGCCGTTTTAATCCAAGTAAAATTCATTCTTAATTCTCATTCCTTATTTTTGATATCCGTCACCAAGCATTGACAGGCTTATCCGAACCTTTTGTTTTCTATTGCGAATATCGGTTTTTCAAAAATTCTCCCAAAGGTAACATTTCTCATCGAAACGGCGAATATGATATTAACTTTTTTTATACTCTCAGCAGCTTCCAAAACATAAAAGAGAGCCACAAATAGCTAAAAAACAATAAGATACAAATAATATGTTTCATAACATATCGTGCTCATTCAACTGATTGCTGCCCAATTCACACGCGTCTTGCGGAGTGTCTTCAACTGTCTCCAGATAACTTCATTTTCAGGTTTCACCCCTTCCGGATCAGCATCCACCAATTGCTGAGCCACCTCCCGTACATATTGCAGCAACTGGCCATCCCGGGCTATATCAGCAATCTTCAAATCGAAAGCGATACCACTCTGCTGCGTTCCTTCCAGATCTCCCGGACCACGCAACTTCAAGTCCGCTTCCGCTATTTCAAACCCATCATTGGTTCGTACCATGATTTCCAACCGCTTACGCGTATCTTCAGCCAGTTTGTAACCCGTCACCAGAATGCAATATGACTGGTCAGCTCCCCGTCCTACCCTGCCGCGCAATTGATGTAACTGCGACAGGCCGAAACGCTCCGCATTCTCAATAATCATCACCGACGCATTCGGCACATTCACGCCCACTTCAATCACCGTAGTTGCTACCATGATTTGTGCCTCACCCGATACGAACAGCTGCATCTGTGCTTCTTTCTCCGCCGGTTTCATCTTGCCATGCACTTTACAGACCTTACAATCGGGAAAGGCCTCACACACATGCAAGTATCCTTCCTCCAAATTCTTCAAGTCAATCTTTTCGCTTTCCTTAATCAAAGGATAAACGATGTAGACCTGCCGGCCCTCAGCAATCTGTTTACGAACAGACTGATACAGGCTCTCACGCCGGTTGTCAAACTGATGGAGGGTAGCAATCGGTTTCCGCCCCGGAGGAAGTTCGTCGATCACCGATACATCCAAGTCTCCATACAACGTCATAGCCAACGTACGGGGAATAGGCGTAGCGGTCATCACCAGTACATGAGGCGGTTGCACATTCTTGGTCCATAAGCGAGCCCGTTGTGCCACCCCGAAACGATGTTGCTCATCAATCACCACCAGACCTAACGAAGCAAAATTCACCGTATCTTCAATCACGGCATGAGTCCCTATCAGAATCTGTACGTCTCCTGTCAACAAGCCCTGCAAAATGGCCTCGCGCTTTTTCCCTTTCACCGAACCGGTTAACAGTTCCACCCGGACATTCATTCCGTAAAGCAATTCGCACACAGTCTCATAATGCTGGTTGGCCAAAATCTCGGTAGGAGCCATCATGCAAACCTGATAATCGTTATCCAGCGCTATCAGCATGCTCATCAAGGCCACCAATGTTTTCCCGCTTCCCACATCTCCCTGCAGCAGCCGGTTCATCTGACGTCCCGACCCCATATCCTGCCGGATTTCTTTCAACACCCGTTTCTGGGCTCCGGTCAATTCGAAAGGAAGATTCTGGGCATAAAAAGTATGGAAAATCTCACCGATCTTCTGAAACACATATCCCCGGTATTTCCGCTGACGGTCTCGTGCATAGCGCAGAATGTTCAACTGCACATAAAACAATTCCTCAAACTTCAACCGATATTGGGCTTTACGCAATAAATCCGCATTACCGGGAAAGTGAATGTTGATCAAGGCTTCTGTCAACGGCATCAGATGATGAGCAGCCAGAATCCCCGCCGACAGCGTTTCGGGCAAAGGTTCCTGGAGTTGCTGCACGACGGTAGCCATCATTTTTTCAAGGGCATGCGAGCTCAGGAAAACCCTTTTCATCTTCTCCGTCGTATTATAATAAGGTTGCAATCCTCTGGGACTCATCTGTACTTCCGTCACTAAATCGATGTCCGGATGAGCGATATTAATCCGTCCGTTAAAGACCGTAGGACGCCCGAAGACGATGTATTCCTGATGAACCTTATATTTGCCTAACAAATATTTGATACCCTGAAACCAGACCAGGTCTACCACACCTGTACCGTCGGAAAAATGCGCTATCAGCCTGCGTTGCCTGCCTTCACCCGCCGCTTCAAAACTCAGGATCTCTCCTTTCAGTTGAATATAAGGCATGCTGCCATCCAATTCGCGAATGGAATAAATCCGGCTACGGTCTACATATTTATAAGGGAAATAATACAGCAGGTCATGCAGCGAATAGACCTCCAGTTCCTTATTGAGTATGGCTGCACGCTGAGGTCCCACACCCGGCAGATATTTTATGTCCCGTGCGGCTAAATCGTACATGCGTTCACCAAAGCCGAAGCCACTTTCCAATCGAATGGCGTGGTAATTTTCACATTTTCACGGTTTCCCTCTACCCATGCGACTGCTTTCCCCATGGCTTCCACCACCGAGGCATCGTCCGTGAAGCAAGATTGATAAGGTTGTTCGTAAGCAGCTTTCAAAAGAGAAGCCTCAAAGACCTGAGGGGTTTGCACCAGTTTGTAGAGACTACGGTCCACTGGATGGCTCCGATTCTCCGCATCCACACAACGCAGACTCTCAATGACATCAACGACAGGAATCACAGCCTGGCAATCGGCTGCCTGACGATAACAACGGGTGATGACTTCTTGCGAAACAAAAGGCCTCACCCCGTCATGCACCCCCACCAAAGCCGGCTCCTTCACCCAAGCCAGACCGTTCTTCACCGAATGGAAGCGCGTCTCTCCGCCATCTACCACCCGATGCGGCTTCACAAAATGGTGCTTCTCACACAAGTCAGCCCAAAACTCCTGCTGACTGTGCGGAAGCACCACAATCATTTGTATATCCGGATTATACGTATAAAACGCTTCCATTGTATGCATCAGCACAGGTTTTCCTGCAAGGGGCAAGAATTGCTTGGGCAGATCCGTACCCATGCGCGAGCCCTTGCCTCCGGCCACAATCAAAGCATATTCCGTCATCCTCTTACTTCGTCAAGCACATGGCACTTTTAACTTCTTTCATCTTTTCCTTGCCGCAAAGGTGTTCCACCAAGGCCAAGGCAAATTCCATGGCGGCTCCCGGCCCCTTGCCGGTGATGAAGTTACCATCCTTTTCCACCATGGCTGCTGTATATTCGGCTCCTTCCAGGTATTTCTCAAATCCCGGATAGCAGGTAGCTTTCTTTCCTTTCAGCAGTCCCAGGTTACCCAATACCATCGGTGCTGCACAAATAGCTGCCACCGGTTTATTCAGTTCCACCTGCTTTTTCAGCAATCGCTGCAAGTCTTCACACGCATTCAAGGTCTCGGCACCGGGCAGTCCTCCCGGCAATACCAACAATGCTGCATCATAAAAATCCACATTAGCAATATTCTTGTCACACAACACCGATATGCCATGTGCTCCTTTGACAATTTCATCCGGAGTAACCGAAATCATGGATACGCTAACCCCCGCACGTTTCAGAATATCAACGGCTGCAAAGGCTTCCATTTCTTCAAATCCGTCTGCGAAAAACACATAAACAGTTCCCATACTCATTCCTTTCTTTTTATTTCAAGTTAAAATAATATGTAATCGTTCCCGTTTGGTTATTCAGTCCGCTTACCGCATTGAAACGCGCTTTCTTGGCCGCATCTTCCGCCGCCTTGCGCAAAGCCGGGTTCACCGTATTGGTCTGCCGGTTAATGCTGGTCGCTATCACATATCCGGCCGGATTCACCGTAATGGTAACCACCACCCGGCCTTCATCCTGTACATTATAAACCGGACGGGGCAGTCCTCCTTCCCCGATGGAACGCCCATTCAGGCTGAAGCTGCCATATCCTCCTACCCCGGAGGTAGCTCCTTCCGCTGCATTGCCTTCCGCACTTCCTTGTACCCCTTCTCCCGCTGTGTTTCCTCGGCTCTCCATCCGCGAACCTTTACCAAAAGCGCCTGCCACTCGTCTGCGTGCAGCCTCTTCCGCTTCCTTCCGTTCACGTTCGGCTTTCGCTTCGGCCAGTCTTCGTGCCTCTTCCGCTTTTTCGGCTTCCGTCTTTTCCGGCTTCTTCACTTCCTCCTTCTTCTTGCTTTCGCTTTTGGGTTCCAAAGCCACCGTTTCCTCCACATCCTGGGTCAGCAGTTCCTGTTCTTCCGCCGCCTGAGGTTCTTCCGGCAGTATTTCTTCCGGCATCACGTCCACTTCTACCAGCTCCGGTTCAGCCCGACCGCCGGCTTCAGGCACTTCCCCCAGCATCACGGGCATACCTCCCTCTTCGGCAGGCACGGGAACTATAAAACCCATCACCACCAAAAAGACAATCACGGCCACATGCACCAGCAATGCCCCCGTCAGTCCAATGTATTTCCCTTTTGCTTTCTGATCCACCGTCGGTTCCGTTTTTTATCAGTTCGTCACTTCTTTTCCGGCGGACGGGTAGCCAGCACCATTTTGAAGTGATTCTCATTGGCAATATTCAGCACCTTCACAATTTCCCGGTAAGGCACTGTTTCGTCGGCATACAAGGCCACATACATCTCCGGTTCCCGTTCGGCACAAGCTTGCAGAAACGGGGTCAGGTCCTCCAACGTGATGGGCTGCTCGGCATCATTTCCAAAAGCAGCATATACATTCAGGTCCTTGTCGATGATTACCCGCGTCAAAGGTTTCGCCGAGGTCTGCTGTTTCCCCTGAGGCAACAACACCTTGATGGCATTCGGCGAAACCACCGTCGACGTAATCATGAAGAATATCAGCAGCAGGAATATCACATCCGTCATGGATGCCATGCTGAAGTTGGGCGATATTTTAGCTCTGCGCTTTAACATGGTTCATTCAGTAAGTCCATAAAAGCCATCGTCTTGGCTTCCATCTTATTCACCACTCCATCCACCAGGGTCACCAGATAATTGTAAGCAAACATGGCTATGATGCCTACTATCAAGCCGCCCACGGTCGTAATCATTGCTTCATAAATACCTCCGGACAGCAGCGTGATGTCCACGTTGTTTCCCGCATTGGCCATCTCAAAGAAAGCCCGTACCATACCCGTCACCGTACCCAAGAAACCAATCATCGGCGCACCGCCCGCTATCGTAGCCATGATGTTCAGTCCTTTTTCCAGCTTGGCCACCTCAAAGTTACCTACATTCTCGATGGCAGCCTGCACATCATTCACCGGACGTCCCAACCGGCTGATTCCTTTCTCTATCATGCGGGCCGAAGGTGTATTCACGCTCCGGCAATACGCGATAGCCGACTTGATTTCCCCACTCAGGATATAATCCTTTATCTTATCCATAAACATCGGATCTTCCTTTCCGGCTTTCCGGATCACATAGTTCCGTTCGAAAAGGATGTAAAAGCACACCAGCGAAAGGATGCCCAGCACAATCATGATCCACCCGCCTTTGACGGCCATACTCCACAAAGTCATTTCTTCCGGACCGGCCACAGGCGTCAGTACGGGGTTGCTACCGGCCAGCGAGTCAGCCAGCGAAGCAGTCACTTGCGTCCACATTAACATCATATCCATCAGCGAAGACATTTTTTATATTCTTGAATCGTCCGTTCCAGTCCCAGGTACAGCGCATCACAAATCAGTGCATGGCCGATGGATACTTCGTCCAACCAAGGTATATTCTGATAAAAGTAATTCAAGTTCACTAAGCTCAAGTCATGGCCGGCGTTCAATCCCAGCCCCAGTTTACGCACCGTCTTGGCAGCCTCCACAAAAGGAGCCACCGCCTCTTCCCGGTTTTTCGCATAACCCGATGCATAAGGTTCCGTGTACAACTCCACCCGGTCGGCACCTGCCTTGGCCGCATATTCTATCATTTCCACATCGGTCGACACGAACACCGAAGTCCGAATACCCGCCTTGTTGAAGCCATCCAGCACTTCACTCAGAAAGTCGAGATGCTTTTTAGTATCCCATCCCGCATTCGAAGTCAGCTGGGTAGGACTGTCCGGCACCAAAGTCACCTGATGGGGCTTCACCTTCAAGACCAAATCAATGAATTCGGGCGACGGATATCCCTCGATATTAAACTCGGTATGCAACAGCGGACGCAAGTCGCCGACATCTTTCCGGCGGATATGCCGCTCGTCCGGACGCGGATGCACCGTGATGCCATCCGCCCCAAAACGTTCACAATCCAGTGCCACTTTCACCACGTCGGGCACATTGCCTCCACGCGCATTGCGCAAGGTAGCCACCTTATTTATATTCACACTTAGCTTAGTCATATATTCTTTCTTTGTTTCGGGCAAAAATACAAATAATAGTAATAAGTTAATGGGATTATTATAAAAAAATAGCATCTTTGCAAAGCTTAATCAGAAACGACGCTTATGAAATTCGCCATTTTTGGAAATACCTATCAGGCTAAAAAGTCCTTTTATGCCGAGCAGTTGTTCGGCTTGCTCACCCGTCACGGTGCCCAGTTGTGCATCTGTCGCGAGTTCCATCATTTCCTCACAGCCGACCTTCACCTCCAGCTTCCCCCGGCCCAGCTATTCGATGGAGACGATTTCGAGGCAGACATGGTCATCAGCATTGGCGGAGACGGCACATTTCTGAAAGCCGCCAGCCGGGTAGGCCGGAAAAACATACCCATCCTGGGCATCAACATCGGTCGGTTGGGCTTTCTGGCCGACATTTCTCCCGAAGAAATGGAGACCACCGTTCATGAGATCTACCAGCATCGCTACCGGGTGGAAGAACGCAGCGTGCTGCAACTGACGTGCGACGATCCTCACCTGATGCGTCATCCTTATGCCCTCAACGAGATCGCCGTACTGAAGCACGACAGTTCCTCCATGATCAGCATACACACCGCCATCAACGGCGCACCGCTCACCACCTATCAGGCCGACGGACTCATCATAGCCACCCCCACAGGCTCCACCGCCTATTCACTCAGCGTAGGAGGCCCCATCATCGTGCCCCACAGCAAGACCATAGCCATTACTCCCGTAGCTCCTCACAGCCTCAACATGCGTCCCATCGTCATTTGTGATGAATGGACCCTGACCCTCGACATCGAAAGCCGAAGCCATAACTTTCTGGTAGCCATCGACGGATGCAGCGAATCGTGCAAGGAAACTACCCGTCTCACCATCTCCCGGGCCGACTATACCATTAAGGTAGTCAAGCGCTTCAATCATGTTTTCTTCGATACGCTTCGCCAGAAGATGATGTGGGGAGTCGATATGCGATAAGTTTTCAACCGATATTTCTCCTGCCTTCCTTCACTTCATTATACCTATATATAAACAAAGTCTCGCCGGGGTTCGAATCAACCGGCCACAGATAAGAAACCTACCGCAGGTACCGCTACACGGCACACAACGGCTATGCATAGTATGACCTCTCCAAGGTCTCCTAACTACTAATTCGCATAATTATGGCAAAGGTAATGGTTTTACAACACCGTGCCGTAAGAACTACTATCCTTCTGTCATCCCGACCTACGCGGAGGGATCTTATGATTAGCTTAGAAAAGCGATTGTGAAGTTTCTGGGGAAACCGGGATGAAATTACCACAAAGCAACCTTTCCGGCTATCCCTAAATCAAGCGTAGCCGTTGCAATACCCAAAGCCTTGAACACACGGCTCATCGTGGAAAGAGTTATAGAGCTTTTACCGCTCTCCAACTTACATATTTGGGAGCGTTTCACACCTACCCTTTCGCCTAACTCTTCTTGGGTGAGGTTCTGTTTGAGGCGTGCCTTTTTGATAGCCTCTCCGACAAAGTAAGCCTGCATTTCCTCTTTGAGCTGTGCCTCCATTGCATCCCTTTCCGGAGTTCCAACCTTTCCCCATACGTCATCTATCAGCTTGTCCGCTGGTGTGAAATTCATCTTTGCCATAACCTTTACCTTTTATCGTTAAAATATTCTTTTCTTATTCTTTCGGCCTTCTCTATCTCCTTCTTCGGCGTTTTCTGTGTCTTTTTCACTATACCATGAGTAGCCACTACCAGAACCTCTTTCTCGGTGTCCCAAAAAGCAAACAAACGATAACATATCCCATTGAATAGCGTGCGTAGCTCCCATATCTCGGAGTTCTCCAATTTCTTGAAGATTTCTTTTTCAATCAGCCCACTTTGCAATTTTCGGATATTATACGCTATCTTCTGTTGTGCCTTGTGCGGCTGCTGCCTTACAAAGCCGTCCGCTTCATCGCTTAGGATTATAGTTATAGGCTGTCCGTTCATATCATTTATTGTTATGCTTGCAAAGATAGCAACTTGTTTCCAATAAAGCAAACTTCTACGGATTAATCAGCGCTGTCGGTCAAAAGGGGAAACAAGAAGCTGTTGGGACAATTCTATCGGTTGTTTGTCATATTTCATATACCTATATAAAAAACGAAGTCCCGCCGTGGTACGCATCGTTAAAACCATTACCGCCATTTCCGCCCCACCAACCGATATTTCACATGCCGCCATACCTCACTGACTGCATGCAGCAGAAAACGGGTACGATAGATCGAGGCCGATTTCTCCGACAACACCACCGACGCTATGCCATAATGCTCTCCTAGCTCCTTCCGGTTCTTCACCAAATGCGTATCCCAAGTCATCCTCACATCATTATCCATATTCTTGTCATGCACCACCTCTATCCACGCAGGCTCGTCCGGAGTATCTATCAACAGGAAATGAGTCCCGGCGTAACGCTCCACAAAAGCATGACTGCCATACCCCATTACTGTCCTGATCCGCAAAAGCGCCCCGTAAGGCTCCACCAACGAGAGAAAATGATTATTCCGATAATCCACCCGAGTAGCTATATTGAACCGCGTATAATACTGCAAGCCATATTTGAACGAAATAAACGTATGGTCGGCCGCCCGAGAGGCTATCCGTTGCACCTTCTCTATGTAATCACTCCGCAAGGCATCATCATTATCCAAGTAAGTCGTAATCAACCGCTCCGTTCCATCCGGCACCCTAGCCCGAATCTCCCGGCGAAAGACACGGACAAAATAACGCGCCTCATCGGCCGACACCAGGCAAGGTATCAATTGGCTGCATTGATGCTTATATTCCTCCACCCGCTTCATGTAAGGGAGCGGTGTCTTTTCATCAAAAAGCACAATCCACTGAAAATTCCCGCAACGCTGATTCATCACCGAAGGCAGGCAGAACCGTTCGAACAAGTCAAAACGTTCCTTCAGCCATTCCTCCGTCCGCGTATGCTGATTCTTCTTATCCCGAGTCCACAGAGGGAGGTTAAAACGAGTCAATATAAAATGTACCTCCTTCATACCCCTTAAATCTTCCACAAAAAACAATATCTATTTCAATTTATCAAAAGATAATGGTTACAAATTACACTTTTACCCATTCATTTGAACAAAATATGTTCATTAGAGTTTATGCAGAATAAGAAACAGGGTATTAATTATCAGCACCCTAAAACCTTATTCGATATAATGTCTATTATTTGAAGTTATATCCTGTCAAAAAAGCCTTCATATTCTTCATCTATTATCTTCCACCCGCCTGTTTTACGTCCTCCAAAACGCTCTATTTTATGTAAATCCTGCAATCGTCGCAGATATTTCTGAACTTGTCGCGGGGACAAACCCATATTCTCAGCCATTTGTACGGATTTGATTTGAGGATTCTGAGAGATTAGTTTATAAATACGTCTAGTCGCTTTCACGAACTCTTTCGCGAACTTTGGAGAGTCATTCGCGAACTCTACAAGTGTATTCGCGAACTTTGGAGAGTCATTCGCGAACTCTACAAGTGTGTTCGCGAACTTTGGGGAATCATTCGCGAACACTTCTTCATTGTTTTGTGATATGATTCTCCCCATAGCCGCATCCTCGAAATTGAGATTCCAAAGCGTAACATGAAATTCAGAAATATTGGATGCAAATTCCGGAACATGATAACTAGTTAAATGTTCATATTGCCTATAAGCTTCTATGATTTTTTTCATTCCGCTTCCGCGTCGCTCCATAAGCCCTAATCGATGAAAGAAATCTGCAAGCAACGGATTTCGCCTTTTGGATGGTACAGTCAGCGGATCTAACTGTTGGATGAATCTGCCATCTACCATACCTCCGGGAGAATATACTTCCAAACGGTTATCATACATATCAATATGTATTTCACTACCCATCTGCATGTAGTCACGATGAATAATAGCGTTTACTATTGTTTCCGTTACAGCACGTTCAGGATAGTCTGGCAATTCTTCCCGGTAATCATCCACTTTCCACCATCTCTTTTTCGAATTGTTTCGCACAAAAGACACAGCATCTTGAAGCTGCCCTATTACACAGCCCTCCAGTTCAACATCATCGACTGCTTCATTTAATCCACTAGTCATAGTTAATCCATTCCACCTCGTACAAAAAATGCGCGATTGCCTCATAGGAGATTCATCGGCCAATAAAACCCCAGCATTGGTCAAATAGCCTTTTTCATCTATAATTCCCCATGAAACAAATTCACCGTCTTCAAATGAACGCTTCAACCGCTTATAATGAACAGATTTAAGTTTGGAGAAAGCCATATCTTCAAATTTATACGAAGACGATAAGCTGTCGTATGTACGCCCCGAACCCTTCATCACAAGATTCTTTAGTTGAAGTCTGTCCGCAACAACCGTCTCATTTCCAATACGCACGTAAGCTATACGCTGTTTATCTCCGATATAATAATAGGGTGTTTCCTGACCAGCAAACACATTCAATACAACCAATTTTTTACCATCAATCTCTCTAAATTCAAGATTTATGGCGGGCACTGGATCTAATTTTGTCTTAATTGCTTCACTAATATCCTCTGCATCTTTTTCTGCATCTACAAGTCCAATAATCCCATTCTCATCAGAAATCCCAAACAGAAGGGTTCCACCATCGCCATTGGCAAAAGCGGAAACGCTTTTAAGCCAACTTTTAGGTTTGTTACGCTCCAACAACCTTTTTTTGTCATAAGCTGTAGCTTCTCCAATAAGTTTACTTATCTCTATATCCATATCTTTCAAATCCGCTATTCACATTTCATCAGTAACCTTCCTTACATCTTCTTAACTGAACTCACCTTCTACTGAATATTGAAAGAAGAAGTTGAACACATCCCTGGTATTATTTAGACGTAAAAATCCCTCTTATTATTTCCAGATGAGCATAACCATTTTTTGAATCAAGCTCTATATAAGCACTCTCAGGCCATTCATTCCAAGCAAATACGCTCTACTTCTTTACGAACATTTTCGTTCACTTTCTTCAAATGATTAATTATCGCAAAGATAATGGTTACAAATTATATTTTGAACAAAATTCGTTCAATAAAAACTCCTTTCGTAGGAAATTATTTCCGATTCTTTTGAAAAGCCTTATAGGCATAATGCATGAAATAATAAGCTGATTGCCATACAGTAAGTTTTTCAATCTCCCTATATATATGCCATTGCCAACCTATCACAGCCCGCTTATTGGCCGACACCGACCTTCTCCGCACCCGATACAAAGCCTCCACCGTATTCGTATTGCGTGCCACATATCCCTGCTTCAAAGCCGAAAGCCACACCACATAGTCCTCATGATGGATATTCATGCAATAAATCTTCCCCACCTTCCGGGTGTCATACATACCCGTCAAGTTACCTATCACATTCCCTTTCAACAACTGCCGGTAAGACACCTGCTCTGGAGCCACAATAATACGCTCATTCCGGTTGCCCTCTTCATCCATCTTTTCATAATTACTATAGACCACCGCCGTATCTTCCTTTTCAAACAACCGGAGTTGATGCTCCAGTTTCTGGGGAAACCAGACATCATCACTATCCAAGAAAGCGATATATCGCCCTTGCGCATGTTCAATGCCGATGTTACGTGGTGTAGTAGGAGAACCGGAAGGACGTCCCGTTTTCAGGTATTTAATACGCCTATCGTTAGCTGCATAGCGGTTCACAATCTCAGCCGAACCGTCCGTAGAACAATCGTCCACAACAAGCAACTCCCAATTCGGATAAGTTTGCGACTGAACCGACTGAATCGACTCATCCAAAAAACGTTCTGCATTGTATGCAGGCATTAAGATAGACACCAAATCTTCCATACACTATTAGAATTAATCAGCCATAGTCATCTCACAACCATATAAGGAATTCTCCGCATATAATGCAGATTGAACCTACCCAATACCTTTATATTATCCACCAAAGCAGTTAGCAAAAGGCTTATTTGATATGTATATGGCATCATTTACAACATGTTGAGAATACAAAAATATCTATTATTATCCTTAGAAGCTGTTTTGAATTTCTCCAAAAAGTTTTTCTTGGCTTGATGTGTTCGTTTTCGTGTGTGCTTTGGGCGATTTTTTGGTCCTTTTCGCTCCTGTTCTTCGTCAGATAGCCCGCTATCTTCCTCATCACAGAAGCGAAAATGCCTCAAAAACTCATCCCAAATCATCGCACGATAAATTCAAAACAGCTTCTTAATAATAAGAAATACTTTATATATTCAAAACGATTTATTTTATTAATCGAAAAAACTCTTTTTAAATATTGTATTCACACATCATTAACTGCATACCGGTTCACAATCCCAACCATGCCGCCCGCAAAACAACTATTCAAACAAACAACTCCTAATCAGGATATGTATACAACCAAATAACAGAATCTATTCATTCAAAAAAAACTCCTGCATTAAACGAAACAAAAAAACAGTTAGAATCCTCCTATACATTCTCACAAACCTGCAGCCCAATAAAACTATTTTATCAGTTATTGGTATTACCTTATTCTTTACTTTATAAATAAAAATACATTTTTAGGCCACCTCTAATTCTCACGATTATACGACAAAAACGGCTCCAATTATAATAACATCGAAAGTTCAAAAGCTTCTTTAATATTGTCTTCAATAGAACAATAAGTCCAACTTCCGTAACGGCCAATTGAATAAATGTCCAAAGAAGAAAGTTCCTTTTTAAAAGATTTCACAGCCTCCACGCTTGCTTTATTAATATGAACATACGCAGGATCCATCAATACCATTTCATAATCTATCAACTTTTGATGATCTACAATCCCACATTTCTTTAAATCAGCCATAACACGTTCTAAATAAGACGCATAAGATTCCATTTTCAGAGAACTAGGAATTCCTATTTCAACATAAAGTGACATTTTATCTGTTTTCATTATATTATCATAATAACCAACGCGATAAAAAATACATTCACGATTAGGAATATAAACCCAACTATTCTGAATATCACGCCCCTTTGAATCAAACCCCAAATTCAAGACAAGCACCTTATTAGAGGTAAACGTTTCTTCATTAAAATCAAAATTACATTTTGACAATAATTTCGGAAATGGCATGGTAGAAATCAAATTATCATACTTAATATCACGCTTATTCGTATGCACCATTTTCTCATGAACATCTATTTGCAGAACTTCCTCATTTAAAGAAAGTCGAGTAGAATCAACATAATGCATTAAGGAATTAACATATTCAATAGCCCCACCAATAGGATAATCAAAATAATCATTATACGAACGATTATCTGCACATTTAAAATTCGAAATAATATCATATTTATCCGCCTTTGGGAAAAAACGCCCCATAGAATTCACATCAAGTAAATCTAAATCACAAGCATAAAGTTTTTCATTATATGGAATCAAAAATTTCTCAGCAATTGAATTTCCATATTTTTTTATAATCATATCCTTAAAGCTAGTATAAGTCCCATCATCTCCCGAATTAAACAAATCATACAGACAATCAATAAACTCACTCTTAGGTAATTGATGTATATTCTTCTGAAAAGGGAAATCTATATATTGCTGATTATACAAAATTTGCGTTTTCTTCTTTACTCTCAACAAAGAGTTTATATCAATATATTTGCAAACACGTTCTTTTATCTCTGGGAATCGGAAATGAAAAAAATGTCCCGAATAGTCCCACACGAAATCTCCTCGTTTAATCGTCCGACAATATCCACCAATTTCTGAATCTCTCTCTATGATCATATAATCATTAGAAGTAAAACCTGCATAGCTTAAACCTGAGACACCTGCACCAATAATCAAATCCATAATACTACAAACAAAATTAATGTGAACTTAAGAATTCCTTACTTCCTTGGATCATTAATTTCAAAAAATCAATAAAACCGTATTTATATTTATACTCTGATTTCTTTTTAAAAGAATATAATATATCTATAAAATATCCCCCAAAGCCAAACATCCTCGCAAAAGCTGCTCCTTTTGAAGTAACCAAAAAATTATTATACATCGTACCTGAACTTTCTTTAGGATGTACAACTATAGGGATTGGTATATACATCAATTTTAATCCACACTTTAATGCATCTGCCAAAAAAATCACATCATCATGAATCCGATAACGAGATCCTAAACCAAACTCCAAATCTAAAGATAAATTTGCATCCAATACAGCTTTCCGCCTAAAAGCAATCTCAACAGAAGCACATTTCATAACAGTTCTTCTATTATGCATTCTTTGTGATTTCATATAATTATCCTTAAATAAGGTTCCATCAGGTGTCTTAATTTGAAAAGTTATAATATCCACGTCTGGATATTGAGAAAAACTATTTTTAATAATATCTTCATAATTAGGCACATAAGCTATATCATCATCTGCAAAAATACAGATTTCTCCTTCCGCATTAGCTAAAGCCATATTTCGACTATTAGAAGTACCAATCTCGCAAGAGTTCAACATCTTTATGTTATGCTTCTCATCAACCGAAACATTTGAATTATTTGTCTGGTTAATTATAAGAGCATTATGCTTAATATTTTTATCCTCCAATCTTAAATCAGCTATACTTGCTCGATTCATTGTTGACATTAAAATCTGTATATCCATCACTCAATTTACCATTAACAATTAAACATGGGTACAAAATTAATATATAAAAAGTAAATCCCAAATTATTTATGAACATCCCTGTATCAAAAAAAACGCGACCAGATAAAATAAGCAACAACCCTATCACATAATATTTTTTATCACGCAAATATCTATATATAGAATAAAAATACACAATAAGGAAAGCCCATACACCAAAACCTGTTCTTGCCAAAATATTCAAATATCCATTATGAGTATTCCCTTCATATTGAGCAATAGATGGTATACTAAAAGTATCTATACCTAAGATATATGTAAAGAAGTTTGCATATTTAAAAAAATCTCCCCACAAAACATATCGCGGTGTATCAAATCCAAATCCACCAAAAGATGAAGCCTTATACAAATCAACCAGCTCACCCCAATAAAGCCATAATGCAAAGACAAATAAAAAGAGGGTTAACAACAACAAAAAAGACTTTTTCTTAAAATAAAAGCACCAATTGAGTAAAAATAAAGCAATCATTGCACCTATAGTCGAACGTCCAACTAACATAACAGATAATACCAATGAAAGAATTGATATTACTATATTTACACGAAGTTTCAAAACATAACCAAGAAAACAATACAATATATTATATGCCACTAAAATTAATCCTAAATAGTTACGGCTCATACCAACATAAAATTCATTAGGATCAATACCTAAATACAATATCTTATAAAAACATATCCCCAAATAAATCAACAATACCACATACATTCCTCTATAAATCAGTCGAGGATAATGACAAGAAAATAAAGATAGACTAAGCACCCCTAATATTACCAAGACTCCACCAAGTCCATTATCTGTCACAAAAACATTCAAAAAGGCACCTAATGCCATAAAAAACAACAATATAAAAAAATATCTATTTAAACGCCAATTTGAATAATACAAAAAATAGAATACATATGGCAACGAACACACAACAGCCAGTAAAGTCACAATCTCATTAATACCCAACAAAATAGATATATTAAATAAGCAAAATGAGCAAAACGAAAAACAAGAACACAAATTCAATAAATGCACTTTCATCTGATTACATATCTGTTTTCAAAACCGAACAAATTATATCAACATTACGTTTTTTTTCACTATCTTTTGATGTTAAATACTTATACTTATATAAGTCATATCTTTTATGATCAACATTACTGAACAACAACTCTTGATCATTCAAACTAGAATTAATACATACCATATTAGAACGAAGTAAAGCTGCCATCTTCTGCATCAAAATCATCATATTAGTTCCCAAATTATAAAAATCAGACATATATAAAAAAATTATAGGCTTATAGTTCAAAACTGCAAAACTTATAGACAAAGAAGCATGCGCAAATACCATCAAAGAATGTTTAACCAATGTTGCTGTTCTATATTTATAAATCAAACGTCCATCAAATATACTTGATTGATAATTAGCCTTAGGATGAGCAGCTATTACTACTTTTAAAGAATAAAGTTGTTCAATTCGGGCAAAAAAACGATTCATTGCAACAAAATAACTTGAGGGAGAGATTGTTTTATTATTCAAAAGAAGTAAGTCAGGATGATAAGGCAAATACTGGTCTAAAAAAACCGCAAATTTTCCACCTCGCAATTCCACAGGTAACTCTCCATTATCATAAACATAATCTTCATAATCAAATGAATTAATAGGCACCTTTTGCTTCCCACTTATTTTATCTATTGATGCATTTCCACAATAAAAAAACACATCTGGTTGCCTAAGTGGAAACAAATATTTAGCTATATTTACAACAAACTTAACTGGGATTTTTTTTATATATGGTTTTATCTTATTAAATCCATAATATCTCATATTCAAGACTTTTTCTTTTAATGTCAAGTTAATAGACGTAAAAATACCCAAATAAGCAATTCGACAGCGATATTTAGTTAATAAATACAGGACCCTATATCCCACTATATTCACAGTAAAATCGACTATAAACAAACTCCCCACATTTTTCTTTATAACCTCTTTTAAATGTTCAAAAGAAAATATTTCAGAATAATAGGTTTCTTTCAATTCATCAGCCAAATGCAAATTTCCATATAAAAGTTTATGTATACCCCAATATTCTACAAGAATTTTCCTTTCTAACAATTCATCAATAAAAAAATTTCTACAATTTTTTTTTGTCAAAGGCTCATCATGAATTATAATCACTTTTTTCATATTATCTATTTAAAAATCAATTTTAAAAAAAACATTTGTCTATTCCACAGATCCAAGCTATAAATTCTTTGCACATACCAAACAACTAATATCAAAATTAGAGCCGTTGAGAATAAATTTATATATGCAGCCCACAAAAAAGAGTATTGAATAAGAAAGATAGATAAGATAAAATGTATCAAAGATGAGCATAATGTTATAAGCATCAATTGCTTCGTTTTGTTAAAATAGAATAAATAATTCACAAACAAATAATATATAGACTGCAACATAGCACTTACGCATAATGGTATTAAACAAGACAAAGAAACATTATATTTAGGGAATACAATAGGTATTAAAAAATACGACACAGAAACAACTATTATAGTAAAAAAGAAAAAACAATACATCATCAATAAAAGTTGATTACCTAATTTCTTTTCAGGTTTTTCCTCATTAGAAAGGACTTTATATATATATACAGAATTAACTGCATTAAATGCCAAACCAACTACATGAATTATATTAGCGATATTGAAAGATAGACTATATATTCCCACAATACTTACTGGATATATAGCATTAATTATATATCTATCAATTCCTTGTCTAATCCATGAAGAAATACTATGCGGTATCAAAGGAATCCCAAAAGAAAGTGCCAATTGGAAATCATTTTTTTTGATGCGAACTAATTTAATATAACCCTTCCTATATAATAATATTATAGAACTTACAAAAATCAATCCACCTATTATTACTTGAGCATAAACTCGCGCCTCCCAACCATAACCATAATTGACAATAAGTGAAATTGTTAAGAATAAATTAAGGATAACTTGAACTATAGAAAACAAGCCATATGACGCAATTTTGTCCTCCAATCTCCAAATATCCAGAACCAACATAAAAACGACTTGAAATAGTGATATCAACAAAGATAACTGGACGAAAATAGGAGCAATTCCAATATACCTAGATATATTGGGAAAAGACAATATCACTAATGACAAAATAACGTAAACAAAAAAAGATACAATAAATATCACATTAATGATTCGGCACACATACTCTTTGCTATTTTTAAAAAAAATCGTAGGAAGATATCCATTAGTATTTAATGCAATAACAAAACCAACAAGAGTAACAAAGGTATTATACAAATTTAGACTCCCATAATCTGATACTGATAAATAGCGAGCTAATAATATCAGCAATAAGAAGCTAAAACCCTTGTTCAAAAACGAAAATAATCCAAACAAGAAGGTACTCTGTACAAGTTTTGAATGCAAGATTTTTCTCACCAACATGCTTTAGGATATTTTAAATTATCAACCCCAATAAATATAGCAAAAGTGTATTACAAATGCTTCACGAGTTCTTGTGCTTTCTTATAATCTTCATGCTTACCAATATCAATCCAATATCCCGTAATAGGAAAACGAATTACCTTCAAATTTAATTGTATTAACAACTCCATAAAATCGGTAGCATTAAAATATTGGTCTTGAGGGATTCTACTTAACAAATCTTTTTTTATCAAATAAATGCCTGCATTAGCATAATAATTAAATACAGGTTTTTCCAAGATACCCTGAATATTTCTTCCGTCTAAATTGAAAATTCCATAAGGAACAGATACAGAATAGGGCACCGCTGCCACCGACATATCTGCATTATATTTCTTAAAATGAAGATAAAAATCCTCATAATCAATATTCGTAAAAAGATCAGAATTCATAATTAAAACTGTATCATTATAAAATGAATCCACAAATTTTACAGATCCTATAGTTCCCAAATATTTAGGTTCACGAACACAAGATATTTTTACTCCAGAACGAACTTCTTTAAAATGTTCTTCAATCTGTTCCGCAAGATAGTTAACCGTTACAGAAATGTGCTTTACCCCATAAGATATCAGTCTATCTATATTATGATCAATAATAGCTTTATCACCTACTTTCAACAATGGTTTAGGAGTCACCTCTGTCAAAGGACGCAATCGCTCCCCTTTTCCTCCTGCCATTAATACTGCATCTATAGGCAAATATGACTTTTGTTGTTTCAGATTTACGATATCAACTATTTTTTTCTGAGCATCTAATATAGGAACCAATACTATGCCTTTTTCTTTAAAGACATGAATATCTTCTACTACAATTGAATTAGCATTCAAATAATGAAAATCAGTATGTACAATATCTCTTACGGGTTGATTCAGTTGCAACCCATCCACTAATTTCCTACGAATATCGCCATCCGTTAAAGTTCCTACCATGCAACCTTTTCGATCTATTATAAACAAAGTCAGTGCCTCATTCTTCCCTTGAGCATTGATTTTCTTTAGAGCTTCTAAAATAGTCGCATCTTCTATCAACAAATATCTAGAAAAATCTTTCATCTCAAATTTCATTATCTTGAATTAACAATTCAGCTAATTTCCAATCCAACAAAGAATCCAAGTCTAAAGAATGCAATTCATCCATCACATATTTTACTTTCTTAGAAAATTTAGACATCGGGAGTTGCTTCAAACTATCTGGATTGATAATATAAATAGCTCCATTATATTCCCAAGCCTTAGGCATGTCTTGCCTACGAATGAAAGTCCCATCACCTTTTGATATTCTCAAGAAGCCATTACCATCTTCTTCAAAACAATTATAATAAGGATTGGTTGAAGCTTCTTTCACTGAGACGACCATATCTATATCTTTTGAATATAGAGACAATGCATCTTTCACATGTTCAGCCGTACGAAATGGAGAAGTTACCTGTAACAATACAATATTATCAAATTTCTCCCCTTGATGTTCATAAAAATCCAATGCATGCAACAACACTTCATAAGTACCCGCCGTATCTGTAGCCAAATATGCCGGACGCACAAAAGGTACATGAAGTCCATATTCCTCTACAACTTTTATAATTTCCTTATCATCCGTAGAGACACAAATATGAGCATCATCTACGATTTGCCGAGCTACATCAATTGTATACTCTATTAAAGGCTTCCCATTTAATGGTTTAATATTTTTATAAGGAATCCCTTTACTACCTCCACGCGCAGGAATAATAACCAAGCTACCCATCTACTACAAATTATAAAATGACTTTCTTATTAAATCTTTCAAAGGTACATTCTTCAGCACTTGCAATATCATTTCTATTGTACCTTCTTTCTCATAGGGATTATGACATACACGAGCCTTCTCTATTACAGTTGCAGAAAAAATCTTCTCCAACCCTTTAAGGATTTCAGAAGTAGAAGTGCCACATTGTATCACACTATCTGCTGCAATACGTCCCTTTTGCCTATCACCAATATTTAATGTAGGAATTCCAAAACTTGGTACTTCAATAATGCCACTTGATGAATTTCCCACAACAGCTGAAACATATTTCAATGCAGATAGATAACGAACTTTTCCTAAAGATTGAAATGAAATAGCCCGCTTAGAATTTGCACTGACAAAAGAATGAACAAGCTTCATTATGATACGTCCATCTGTATCAGAATTAGGCATAGTAAAAATAATCCGACAATCTGTATACTGTTGTAACGCATCCAACAAATTTTGACATTGTTCCAATGCAGTTGAATCAGACAAAGTTACAGGATGAAAAGTTACAAGTAATGAACGTTCGCCCAAACAAAAGTTCAAAGAAGCCTCTAATTCTTTCTTAGACATTAACGGAGTCTTCTTTATATTTTCTATACCAATAGCCCCTACATTAAAAACTCGCTCTGGACATTCACCAAGTTGAATAACTCGTTTACGATATGCTTCTGTAGAAGTAAAATGCAAATGACTCATTTTTGTTATTGCATGTCGAATACAATCGTCATAAGCTCCTTCCGTTATTTCTCCTCCATGTAAATGGGCTACAGGAATCTTATAAAACAAAGCAGCAGACACGGCAGCTAATATTTCAAAACGATCTCCTAAAACAACAACAACATCGGGATTCAAATCTTCATAAGCATCCGCAAAACCTATCACGGCCAAACCTACAGACTTGGTTGTAGCATTGGCTGTGTCTGAGGATAAAAGCATTTCAACTTTTTTATTTATAAAGAAACCATCTTTCTCTATATCTTTATAAGTAAGCCCAAACTCCGGGGATAAATGCATATTAGTTGCTATTACTTGCAATTCTAATGCACCATCATCTTTTACAGCTTGCATCAAACTACTTAACAAGCCATATTCTGCACGACTTCCTGTAACAAAACAAATTTTACGTTTCACAACCATCTCCTTTCATGCTAAAACAATCTGTTCATCCGGTTGAAACGCACGAATTGCCCGAGTACCTATAACTTCTTCCCATTTCATTGGGGAGACACCAGTACCTGGACGTTTCACTGTTAAATTCTCCTCTGTTAACAATTCACCTTGATGAATTGTCTTAGAAGCCACAATACTCTTACGAGCCACATCCCTATTCTTAATCTCAGAACTAGATACAGTTTTCTCACTCCCCTCCAATGCTATTTCGACATTACGAATAGCAGTCACCATTAATTTTAACTCATCAGGTTCCAAAGATGCTCTATGATCCGGACCCTGCATGGTTCGATCTAAAGTAAAATGCTTCTCAATTACAGTTGCCCCTAATGCAACAGCAGCAATAGGCACCTCTATACCTAAAGTGTGATCAGAATAACCTACATTCACACCAAATTCGTTACGAATAGCCTGCATAGCCCGCAGATGAACATCTTTCATTGGAGTAGGATACTCAGTATTACAATGCAATATTGTTATCAATTCTTTCGGAACTCCATATTTCATCAACAACTTTACAGCATTAGCAATCTCATCAAGAGTACTCATGCCTGTGGAAAGAATAACCGGTTCTCCAAACTTTGCTATATCTCTTATATAAGGGTAATTAGTTATTTCACCAGAAGGAATTTTCCACAAGCCTAAATGCAACGAACTAAGGAACGAAATACTATCAAAATCAAAAGCCGTAGAAAGGAATTTTACCCCTCGATATTGACAATATGCGATTAATTCCAAATGTTGTTCAGGAGATAATTCCAACTTCTTAAGCATATCATACTGAGAACCATTATCATTCATATTACGCTGCTGATAAGCAGCTTTTTCAGCAGTTCTTACTACCAAGTTCTCTGCACGAAAAGTTTGAAATTTTACATAATCTACTCCCGCATCAGCCGCCACATCAATCAACTGCTTGGCTAATGTCATAGAGCCATTATGATTTACACCTGCTTCTGCTATTATCAATGTATGTCGTTGATTTATCATAATTCCATTTTTAAAATTGCCGGATTTCCCACATATACACCTCTTTGAGAAATATTCTTTTGTATAACAGTCCCCGCCCCAATGACACATCCATCCACGACAGAAACTCCATTGACCATTACAGACTGACTTCCCAAAAATGTAGCTTTCCCCACCTGACAACCTCCATTCATTATTGCCCCTGTAGATATATGAGAATAATCCCCTACTACTGCATCATGTTCAATATTGGCAAATGTATTTATTATACATCCTTTCCCAATTTTTGCTCCGGCATTCACACAAGCCTGATGCAATATCACGCACCCAGAATCTACCTCAGCATATCGAGATACATGTGCAGTAGAAGCAATAATAGTAGCCAAACGTCCTCCCAACTGGTCTATTTTTTCATGAATACGAATACGTAAAGAGGCATCTTTAATAAACCCCAATGTTACTACAAAATAAGCTTCATCTACAAAACGGACTATATCTTCATCTGTACCAATAACATCATATCCCAAAATAGAACGGCCTACATTGGAAGGCAAATCTAATATACCTCTAATAGTAAGACCTCCACTTTCTGCCGCATCAATCACAGACTTACAATGTCCGCCACCGCCAACTAAAACTAAAGGTTTCATATCTCATAAACGTACACTACTCGGTATATTTACAATTCTATCAGCTAACCATTCTGTATTTTTCAAACCATCAGTCTCACAATACTTAAACATTTCTAAATGATTCATTAGTTCCCACACAGGACGGGTCATAATACCATGGTCATTTGTATACTCCAAAAATTCCTGTTGAGCGGCTCTATCTTTCAGTATTACCACATTCAACCAATAATTAGAACGACAATCTACTGGCTCTGTAAAAAATGCGACATCAGGAACATTCTGAAAAAATTCTGCATAGATTTGGGCTGTCTCACGCTTATTCCGTATAAACTGCTCCACATTTTCTAATTGAGCACAACCTAAAGCTGCATTGATATTAGGCATACGATAATTATACCCAATATGATCATGCACAAATGCCCAACGGTGAGGCAATTTAGCCTGAGTTGTTAAATGTTTAGCCCACTTAGCCAAATCTTCATCTTGAAATAAAAGCATTCCTCCCCCTCCAGTAGTAATAGTTTTATTTCCATTAAAACTGATAGCTCCAACCTTTCCGAAAGTTCCTGTATGCTTCCCTTTGTAAAAGCTACCAATACTTTCGGCCGCATCTTCCACTAACTCAATATGCCATTCACTACAAAGTTCAACTAATTTGTCAATTTTAACAGGATGGCCAAAAGTATGCATGGGCACGCATGCTTTCACTCTCCGTCCTGTCCGTTTATTGTAACACGCACCTTCTCTTACTTCTGCATTTTTTAAAAGCCAATTTTCTACAGCTTGAGGAGACAATCCTAACGTTTCCTTATCTACATCTATGAAAACAGGATGAGCACCAATATAACTAATTGCATTACATGTAGCAATAAAGGTCAAAGCTTGAGTCAAGACCTCATCATCGCGTTCTACTCCTACAAGCAACATTGCCATATGCAAGGCGTTGGTACCATTAACACAAACAACAGCTCTTTTAGCTCCAGTATAAGCAGCCATTTCATCCTCAAAACGATCAACAAATTTCCCTACACTAGAAACATAGGTCGTATCAATGCATTCATTTAAATATTTCTTCTCATTACCTATAAAAACAGGAGCATGCAAAGGTACAAAATCATCTTTGCCAAAAAGCTGATGAATAAAATCTACAACTTGACTATACATAATTATCTACATTTTCTGATCCAAATTCTTCCCCTTTTCCACATGTTCAAAATTAGGTAAGAAACGTTTGATCACATATACAATTTCTTCTTTAGTAAACTCTTGTCTATGGAATATTTCTTCTAACTCATCGAAAAACATATTCAAATCATTCATAGACTTTTTTTTCACATCCTCAATTACCCCTAAAGAAGAAAAACGATCTAAATTTATTTTTTCTCCAGATACATAAAATTCCTCATATTCTTTTTCTCCTGTTGTGTCACTTTTAAAATAAACCACAGGATATACTGAGCTATCATCGGGCATTTCAGCTGCATACTTTTTAGCCTCTTCATCAGTTAAACATTCCTTTTTCTCATAGCCCAAAGAATCCAAGAATTTATCACAAATAGATGAAAAAGTTATCATTTTTTCTTCACCTAACTTCGGAAAGAAAATTTCCCCATTACGTCCTAATATACAAGCAAGCATACATATTTGGCCACTTTCTTCAGGAGAGACAAAATACCGCCGAACATCAGAAGGGGCAACTAATGGTTGTCTTTTCATCATCCGATCAATAAAACTTGCCAATAAAGAACCATTAGAAAATGCCACATTAGCAAAACGAGCTGTGGTCACTTTAAATTTTGAACTATAGGCCATTATCATATCTTCCATAATACGCTTACTAGCTCCCATAACATTTACAGGATTAGCAGCTTTATCCGTTGATACACAGAAAAAATGATGTGGAGGATATTCAACTAACAAATCCAATAATTTCTTGGCCTTAAGTACATTGTTTTCTATCAAGGCTTGCACTGAATACTTATCTTTTTCACTACGTACATGCTTATGCGCTGAGAAATTAGCAACAATATCAAAACCTCTTTCTTCACGAAAGATTCTCTCAAAGATCGGGTCTGCAAAATTTAAAGTATAAGTCCGGAACTCCTTGGGAACATACATTCCATAAGTTGAGCGCAAATCTCGAGTTAATTCCGCCAACCCATTTTCATTCAAATCTATCACAACAAGTTTTGAAGGTTTAAAAGGAAGCATTGCACGAATATACGAAGACCCAATAGTTCCAGCACCACCTATTACGAGCAAACTTCTACCCTCAATTTCTTTACGGAGAAGCTCTTTGTTCTCCTCTATATCAGGCATAAACATACTTTGTGGACGCATTGTAATATGCGTAGAAATAAAATTATCAATGTTTATCATCGGTCTTTCTCTATTTAAACAAAAATCAATTTCTTTTCATATTTCAACAACGCATCCAACTCCAGTCATTAACATACCCAATCAACTTAACAGCCCAACGTAACCGGCCAGCAACCGTAAATATTCCTGCGCTGTCTTCATAAACGTATTCTTGTCGGGACAAAGATACTGAAAAATAAGAAACGGAAGGAAGAATAGCGAAAATTTATAAGTTAAGAAAGAATAGGCAAGCCGTCACTTTAAAAGAGTCCGTTTAAAGAATGACTCATAAAAGCTTATATAACAAGCAATTCTTCCAAACACTTACTTATTTGCTCCGGAAGACTTAAGTGTTACTCCCCCAAACAGTTAAGTGTTACCGGTACAAACAGTTAAGTATTACGGCGGAAAGACTTAAGGGTTTCTGAACAAGCTGCAAAGAGTAACATTTTTCATACATACGACAGATCCCGTTCCTCATACATGAACGATTTGTATATCCTATGTGACGGATTTGTATACCTTCGGCCCGGGGTGAAACATCGAGTGAAAGATGAGTGAAGGATGTATGTTTCACCACATCAGGCTAATTATCAACAGGTTATAAGTCAGGTGAAGGCGTGAAAGCAGTCTTAATGAAGAACTAATTTAATGAAGAACTAAAAATGAAGAATGAAGAATTTCGCATGAAAGAATAAAAGTTGTTTTGAGCGAGGCTAATGTGGTATATGCATTTCCGCCTATTTCACTGAATAACATTTAATGAGCCGATGGTTATCTTTAAATGGGATGGGCGTTAAGATAGTATGTTTTTCCCAACGACAAACCCCACTTTACAGACCGTAAACCACCAGTTTAGAAATGCCAAGTGCCTGTTTAGGGGTCGTAAACCCCTGGTTTCAGGGAGAAGATGTGTCATAATAGAACCTTTCATTCCGGTTTCTGATTAAGAGCCTGAATGGATTCTGAAAATTCTGTGACAATTTCGGAAAGATCAGGATTATCGTTCCGCAAAATAATAGTAGCATAGTTTATGATTCCGTCCCTATCTACAATCGACGAAGACAAAGTGGTAAACTGTGATTTACGGTTATAAGTTGAGAACCAATATTCAAACAAGCGACTCCTCATGCTTTGTTTATTATCACTTGTTTCACAAATATATAATAGAGTAGAATTATTACAATTGAAAAATTCGTCTATAACAGCCACTATCGTATCACGCACTTTCTTGTCGCGCATAGATTTACGATTGTTTAAATTTGCAATAATCAATTGATAGGATTCTTTAGACAATAGAGCATCATCGTCTATAAAACCCACAGAATAATGCACACCGCTATCTGTAAAAAACTGATAAAAACCATCCTTTTCATTCAGTTCTACATGGTAAGCAGCATTTTCATTAATAACTTCAAGCGCAAGAGGATTCATAGCGCAAAAAAATGTTCTGCTTCTTTACCCATACGTTTTTTATAAGTGTCTTTCATCGTTTTTTCCAGCAACTTAAGGCACTCACGCTTTCGATCTTTCGCAGCTTGAAATCTGGCAAATGCTTCTTCTTTAGTAATCTTAACTTTCCCCATACATCAACATTTTTGTGGATGCAAAGATACGACAAAACCGTCTATATAGACAATGACCCGCTGTTTCTGCTCCATATTCTAATTGTATAGATAAAAAATAAGCCACCTTTTTAGGGGTGGCGAGCCTTAGTATTTTCCACCTAAGGGTGATATTCTACTGCAAAGGTACATTTTTTATTGGACAAGCCAAAAACAAAAAGGACTTTTTTGAAATTTATCTTTCATTTTATGACACAACCGACCGCAAACTTCACCATTCACCCTAATCCTCATGCATGAACGATTTATGTACCCTATTTGAACGATTTGTATACCTTCTGCCGGGGTGAAACATCGAGTGAAAGATGAGTGAAGGACGCTCTCACTTTACGGGTCGTAAACCACCGGTTTTTGCTGCAAATTATCGACAGTTTGACCTAATTCAGCTCTAATTAAAGGAAGAAGTGGATTATCTTTACGGGTAATTATGGCTATATAATTGGCTACATTTTCAACAGAAACATGCAACGACAAATACTCAAACTCTTCATAACGAGAAGAACTCATAAACCAATATTCAAAAAGACGATTGCGTTGATTTTGCTTATTATCTCCTGTATCACACATATATATCATAACAAACTCTTGATGTGCAAAGAAACGGTATACAAATTCCTCAAGAGTCTGCTTAATTCGCTTGTCACGTGGAGAAGGACGATTATTGGCATTAATTAGTACAAACTCGTAAGCATCAACAGAGGTAAGCAAATCAGAAGGAGAAAAACCTATTAAATAATCCACCCCATAATCTGTAAGGAAATGGAAAAACATAGGTTTCCGTCCAGGGGACAACGGATAGGAAGAAGAAATTTCCTTAGAGGTCACCATACGACAAAGTCCACGACGTCTTCACCCGTACGCTGCTTAATACGCACACGCATTTCCTCTTTTAACTCTTCAACCAATTTCTTTTTACGCATACGATGGATTTGAATACGCTTAGACAATTCGTCCTTTGTAAGGGGTTGAATATTTAAATTTAACTTCTTATCAATCTGTTCCATATTCCATTATTTAAGAATCCCAATAGACATCTCCTATAGCCAACTTCTTATCATGATACAAAGATAATACAAAAAAGTGAGACACAAAGAAGAAAGGAGTATTTTATGAAGTCATGCATGAACGATTTGTATATCCTATGTGACGGATTTGTATACCTTCTGCCGGGGTGAAACATCGGGTGAAAGATGGGTGAAAGATATATGTTTCACCACATCACGCTAACAATCAACAGGTTATAAGCCAGGTGAAGGCGTGAAAGCAGTCTTAATGAAGAACTAATTTAATGAAGAACTAAAAATGAAGAATGAAGAATTTCGCATGAAAGAATAAAAGTTGTTTTGAGCGAGGCTAATGTGGTATATGCATTTCCGCCTATTTCACTGAATAACATTTAATGAGCCGATGGTTATCTTTAAATGGGACGGCGTTAAGATAGTATGTTTTTCCCAACGACAACCCCCACTTTGCGGGTCGTAAACCACCGGTTTAGAAATGCCAAGTGCCTGTTTAGGATCCCTAAACCCTTGGTTTCACAGGGAGAAGATGCTTCTCAAAAACACATCGAATGATATATCAGGAACTCATACATGAAAGACAAAATCTATATTAAATAACATTAAAAAACAGAATATCCGCATTATTCCTGTGTTTTTAATAAAGAATTTACTACTTTTATGCTCTTAATATGGATTCATCATGGATAAGGAACGATACTTTATACATTTTAAAGGCGGGCTGTATAAATTGATAGGCTATGCTTATCATAGTGAGACGCTGGAGGAGATGGTTGTTTATCAGGCCTTGTATGGTATGCATAAGATATGGGTACGTCCTAAAACATCTTTTTTTGACAAGGTTGTCCGTGATGGCATTGAAATGGAGCGTTTTACAGAAATTACAAAAAAAGAAATACCATGCCTGTTAGCCGAAAAGAAAGAAGATATTTGAAAAACAAACATAAAGGTGGCAATAATAACAGTAAGGGAAATGTTTATGAGAATTTTTACACCACTTATTGTATTGCTCTTTTTATAAACAGCCATATAAACCAATTGGATGTTGTTCATCTTACAACCCAGTTGGAAGGATGTTTTGTCGACGATCTTCTTATAGAAGAACAAAATACGGCTCGTCGGATATATCATCAAATAAAAGATGTGAAAGACCTATCATGGAAAACAAAACGATTACAGTCCGATTTTGAAAGGCAGATGGATATTTCATCCGAGGCAGGAGAAAATTTTGAGTTAAAGTTAGTGCATTCAAATTCCCCCTTGATGGTCACTCCGATTCCAGAAAGAATAGCACCTTGTACTTCTACAAATTTTTTCCCGGCAGAAAGGAGTATTAATCAATTGATACAGTCTTATCCTCCTTTTAAAATGGCCATTCAGAATATCTCGGCAACAGGAAGGGCGGAAGACGATGAATTGTTAGGAATTGCAGAAGCCATATTGGGCATCTGGATGGGACGAGAACAGAAAAATGTTTCTTTGCATGAGATATCTGATGAATTAAAAAAGATAGGACAGGGATATATCAATATCAGGACTTACCCCAATATTAATATATCGAACAACTGCCAAGAAATGTTTAGACGTTTTGGACTCAACTTCTATACTTGTGGAATAGACTTATATTGGTCTACTGATAGTGGAAATCTATCAGGCAAAATAGAATGGACTCCCCAAATAGAACAAAAGTTTGAGAAAGAGCAACCTTCTGATTTTTGGGAATTGATAGAATTATTAAGTTAAGCCGGATATGAGAACTTATATGAATTTAACATATGATACAAATAGAGAAACAATTCATCTGATGCAGACTTTGTCGAAACCTGATATTTCTGTTGAAGATTATCGTCGTTCTTTTCATCTGATAGGAGAAGCTTTAGGTAGACTCCTGAACGAACAGACTCAAGGTGAATACGGCAATACAATGTTAGCTTGCGCTTCAGAAGATGCCGACTGGTTGGCTCATGGTGTTCTAGAGACTTTGTCTCAAAAGAAAGTTTCTTTGGCTGTATTTTGGAATGAACGAATTACTTTAAATGTTTCTACTGGATTAGAATATAGTCCTATTGTCAAATCATATATAGAGCCTATTGAAGAATGTCAGACTTTGATAATTGTCAAGTCCATCATTAGTACATCCTGCGTAATACGAACTCAGTTAACCCGTTTGGTTAACAAGATTTGTCCGCAAAAGATTTATATTGTAGCACCAGTTATGTATAAAAATGCTCAAGTTAATCTAAAGAAAGAATTTCCAGCCTCCATATCTGAGAAATTCAGATTTCTAACATTTGCAATCGACACCATTAAGGATAAAGAAAAAGGTATTATACCGGGAGTTGGCGGAATGGTGTATCCAAAATTAGGATTAGGAGATATACATGAAAAGAATAAATATATGCCGAATCTGGTAAAAGGACGTATTAAGCCATCTACTAACACCTTTATCCCCACATAAAAAAAGGAGAATATAAATATGAGAAATTTTGATGAAAAGAAACTGGTCAGGCTACATACGGCAAGCGAACTGCTGGACCAGCAATATGGAAAAGAAGGGACCCAAAGCCGTGCTGCTTTTGAAGAAAAAGCAAAAGCATATTATTATGGTGTCATTTTACGCAACCGACGAAAAAATTGAGAAAATAACATTTAGGTTTAATCATTTTGACACACCCTTTTGAAACATCAACCGATATATCTGAAACGGTTGTTGCATCTCACAAAATCGTGATGTACATAAACAGCTGCTTCTTCAAAGCAAATAAGAACAAACAAAATATCTGACTTGGGGTGTCACTTGAGGTGTCCGAATTATTAAATGATGGAACAGCCGTTATTGTTTGGCTTTCAAAGCCATGTTTATAACATATTGGCTTTTTTCAATATAGCATGGGCTATCTTCACCTGCTTACTAAAATCGGTCTTCCCCTTGTTCCGGTAAGCCTTGTCCGCCTCTTTTACGAAGCGCTCGGCTTCCTTCCCTCTCAGCGTGGGGATTGCTTTAATTTCTAATGCCATAATACGTTACGCTATGATTGTTCGATACAAAGATAATACAAAAAAGTGAGAAGCCAACCTTTATACACTTCTTTTTAATGAGATACCATTTTACATGGAATAGGGCCTTGAAGAGGTTCACACAGAAGCATGACAAATTTGGCAAAAATACTGCCAAAATTTCTTATATATTCGTAGGCCATTTCATATATATGCGTGGGCACTTTCATATATATGCGTGAGCCCACGCACTTATATGCGTCGTTCGGGGCAGCAGATTGCTAATATTCATAAAAATAATGGCCCCGAAAGGAGAAGAAATCACCGGAAATGTGTACCTTTGTCCCACTAAAGCATGAAAAGAAAGGAAACGACACCTATCCATCTGTTTATCGGAGGATAAAACTATATTGGGCTTGACTGGATTTGACAGCGGGTAGAAATGGTAGGTAAGCATGCAGTGGGTCGGTAATTTCCACTTAAATCTCAGTTATCAAACAATTATCTGGCAACGTAAACTATGCTCTCGCTGCTTAATCGAAGTACAGTAGATTAACTTTATTTCCGCCATAGGGGTGGAAACGAGATGTCGCTCAAAAGCTCTTGTTCCGAAGCGTTTGGTCAAGCGGCACAGCAAAATCGGGAATAGCGGAAGCCTTGCCTCGCGGCTTTCGTGAAAACTTAGAGGATAAGGCGTAAGTGGGTGGCTCTGGTCTTGCTTGCGCTCGAAAACCGAAGGCAGAGATAAGCATGTAGAAAGCTTATGGTTTCCTCGTTTGGACGAGGGTTCGACTCCCTCCAGGTCCACAAAAAAACTTTTAAATCCGCTGATTTTCAGCGGATTTTTTATTTTATACAACTTCAGAGTTCCTTTCTGACTGCCCCTCTTACTTTTATGCTCATTTAACTGGTTTGCTTTTGTCTGTATGGTTGAAACTGCATGGAACAGTGAAGAGCCAAGTCAAGGTGATGAATCTTGATGACGGCTTTTCTCATTCATCTATACGGCGCAGTTTCTCCTGATTCTTCTTATCATACGCTTCTCCCCTTGGCAGCAGATATTCAAACATCACTACATCGTTTTCAATATGGACATGGAAAGTAAAGAATGCCCGATAACTGCCGATGCGTATGCGATAAACAAAATCATAATCAACCAGTTTTTTGCAATCAGTTATTTCATCAATACATCGAGCTTCTATAACTTCCTGTATGGCATTTCTAACGGACTCAAGCATCTTGCCGGATAATTTTCTGACTGCTTTCACAAACGCTTTAGAATATTCTACCTTCATTTCCGTTCAATACCCAGCCAGTTCTCAAAATCCCGTTTTTCTTTTTCTCCAACCCTGATATGGCCATCTGGTTCATTTTTTGAAAGCCACCGATATGCCTCATTGTCATCCATACCAGCTATCATATCCTCCACATCTTTTGCAAGAAGTCCTTCAATATACCTTTTCAAGTTGGTGCCTTGCATGGCAGCTTTGACTGACAAATACCGAAAAATATCTTCAGGGATGTCTATGACTTTCCTCTTGGTAATTTTAATAGCAGTATCCATAACATTATTTTTTTAGCATCCACAAAGATATATAATATATACGATATATACAAGACTCTTCATGAAAATCTTCTCCCTCCACTATCCCCTGAAAGCCTTATTAATGAGAATAATAAGAATGAATAAGTAAAAACGAGAAAAGAAACATAGTATTAACTATGAGCATGCCGTCTGTATCTTCTCTGTACCTTCACCTATAATTCCTCGATTTCTTTTACCGACAGGCCGGTATAGCGGGCAATGGTCTCCAAAGGCAAGTTATCAGCTTTCATTCCACGTGCAATTTCTAACTGTTTTCTTTTTTCGCCTTCCGCTCTTCCTTCCGCTCTTCCTTCCAAACGGCCTTCACCGCGGGCCGTGATAATATTATCCCGCAAAATGACCACATTGTCCAAGTGATGGTAATAAGCTCTAAGTTCCTCTTTACTCATCCGCTCCAAACGCAGTTTTTCCCGGGCTTCTTCCAAGCCCGGTGCTGAAGCATCAACCGGAATATCACCCGTATTGAGAAAATAAATCCATTGTTCCAAGGGGACTTTCGACCATTTATCAAAATCGTTCACCTTTAAGATATAATATTCCGGATATAAATCGCTTACGGTATCTACATTAAACTTTTGACGCTGGAAAGGACTCAAATTCAGTAGTTCTCCGTTATGTATGCCACGGAACTCTGTTTTGCCATGGTATACCACATCTGTTCCGTTTCCTAAATTGAAATAGACAATGTTCACACTGTAGATTTTGCGGATATTTTCATACCCTTTACCACGGTTGATGTATTCGGTAAACTGTTGTGATAAGCCAAATAAAATCCGTTGATAATATGCGTATTCGTTATTGTTTTGAATCTCCAATAAAGCTTCCTCGTTTTGTGCATTCTCAATCAATAAATCCGCTCTGTAACGTTCACTGATATCATCCGCACGATTGCTTTCACTTTCCAGTAAACGTTTGATGATAATTTTCTCATTCAGCAATGTCGTAAGCAATCCTTCCAACACGCCATAATTAGCCTTGTCGCGCAAAAGGTGCTTCATTGCCCAGTCAAAACGGATATATTTCTCACTTTCCATAAAACCACCCATGATTCCATGATTTATTGATTTCTCTTGCAAAAATAGGAATTATTATACTAATTCCTTCCCCAAAAAAGAAGGCTGCCTCCTTGCGGAAAGCAGCCTTCCTACCTAACTATATATTTCTATGAAACTGAAGAGTTTACTCAGTAATCCAACGCGGGTCACCCACACCATAGAACTGCAAATCTTCATTGGAGACAGTAAAGTCGCCATTGGCAGCATCAGCATACCCAGGATCAAGTGTCGTACCATCACCATCAAAGAATTTAGCTTTTCCATCACCACCATCCGACACAAGATTCTTCGTATTAAAGTAATTATTGTTCCTGAATGTCGGTTCTGCAGTGTTTCCATTATCTGAAAAGCCTCTACCGCAATTCGGCATATTGGAAACCATATTGTTAGTAAAGGTAATACTGTTACCTTTGAAACGAACATAGAGTAGACGTCGACTACTATCGTTGCTGACACCATCGATTGTACAATGATCAACAGTTATCATAGAAGAAGCACCAGAGAAATTACTGGAAGCATCGTCATAACGGATAAAGTCACGAGCTGCACAACTGTTCCAAATTGTCGAATTAGTAAGACTAAAGGCACCGATGTGGCCCTTGCGGCTGTCAAACATATCACCACCATCGCATTGAATACCATGAATCAAACTATTATCAATCGAAATTTCACCAACTGAGGCAGTCACATTTAGATAGTAGAAACCTTTCACATAATTACGAATCTCACAATCACTGATAATCAAGCTTTCATAAGTACCTTCATCTTTGAAATCGAATGCTTGGCTACCGTCTGTTCCTGTACCATCCATGATAATTTGACTTAGACTCAATGAAGCTCCTTCATTCAGCGTAATGCAACCATTGATTATAGGACGTTCACTCGGACGTACAGCCTTAAGTTCGATGCTTGCACTTATGTTCAACTTCCCAACTTCCCCTTCATTTTCGCCAGGTACTGTATATGTTCCTGGATAGAACGCGAATGAATCACCGTCTTCAGCACCTTCCAACATAGCAACAAAATCATCTCCCGGTTCAATTGCTGTAGCACCGGCTAAATCTATTAATGTAGTAAATGTTTGTGTACCACGTGTTCTCGTTCCATTCATAAGCTTTGCTGTATATTCAGTTTCAGCTTTCAAACCCGTAATAGTAGCTTGTCCAGCAGCGATTTCTTCTGCTGTTACTGCATGGGCAGGAACATCTGCCGGAGTCAACACAATCTCTGTAGCAGTCTGTCCAGCAGGCCAACGTAAAGTAACAGAATTATAAGTCAAATCAGCTTCGGTCACAGTTTCCAGAATCTGCTCACTACTCGTTTCAAAAAATACACCACTCCATTTAGACGCTTTACTGGCATCTTCACCCACAGCCTGTACCCGGACAGAATACTGAGTTTCGCCATCCAAACCCGTAACGACAAATGGAAGGTCTTGTGCAGTAATACCGCTGAATGTTGGATCTGCTGTACCGGCAAACGTCAAACTGTCATTGGCATAAAATTCTACATTATAACTTGTAGCACCTTGGCTGGGAGTCCATGACAACCGGACCTCCGTACGGTTTTGAACTCTTGCTTCTAAATTGATAGGAGCAAAATAGCGGCTGTAGTCAATGCTGAGAATTTCCTCGCTTTGATCTTCACAGCTTGTTGAAGTCAGAGCTGCAATAGCCAGCCCTAACACATATCCGTATTTTCGCAATTTATTCATAATTTTGTTTTTAATCGTTAGTTAACATTCCATTACTTGTATCAATGAAATACTGCCAAATAGGCCAGTATTGATTTTCATCGGGATTGTTCACATACAATACATCAATCTTGGAGTCTTCCAGATTATCCGTATTCAGCCATTTCTTTTCAGAATAGCCTTGGCTCAACAAATCATCCCCCACTTCATCTGTATCTCCATAATTCAAACCATAGATGACAAAAATATCCGTCATACCATCTATACTTTCAACAGAAGTATAGGCACCTGTTGGAATAGTTTCCAAAAAAGCACTCGCCTCTACATCACTTAATGTTGTCTGATAATAATACACATTCTCAGGCAACTGAGCATATTTACCTTCTCGACGAGCCAACTGTTTCATTTTCGTTTTAGCTTCATCCAATTTTGTTTTCAACAGATTCCAACGAATCAGATCGGCTTTTCTCAATGACTCTCCAGCAAATTCCAAGGCACGTTGTTCTACAATCGCATCAAAAAATGCGTCCTTACTGGCTTTTGCTGTATTCATGTAAGTGGAAACTTTATCTGCTGGTAAAGCACGCTCCAATACAGCCTGCATGTATTGAGCGGCACCAGCCGGACCTTCCAACTCATTAATAGCTTCTGCAGCCATCAGATATATATCAGCCAAACGCATATATTGCCAATTCACGCCATCATCATTGGTAGAAGTTACAATACGATTCATCCATTCATAGCGCAATTTACCAAAATTCCACCGTTTCACATCTTCCATTGTTTGTGGGCTACGGCCATTAACAGGTTTTGACCATTTGAAAGGTGCACAAGTAATATTTCGACGCACATCATCCACGTCATAGTCATAGAACAAGGTAGGAAGCGGACCATTTACCCCACCTTTGTTTTGTTGAGTATATTGGTCTTTGGCCTCATGGAGTACACCCAATGTATATAATACACGACCGCGGCCTTCAGAAAACGGAATTTCCCAAATCGATTCATTTCCAGCTGCAACTACATCTTGGCACAGATTAACAAAATTGTCTTTAAAAGCAAAGGTGGACAAATTGGGATATTGGGCTATTACATCCAAACACTCGTCACGGGCAATGGTGTACATGGCAGTACGATCCAACTCGGGATCATTGCTCAATCGGATACCATCCGCACGCTGGCTATAACCGCCTGCATAAAGAGCAATACGGGCACGCAGTCCTTTTACGAACGCCTTATTCACGCGTTCCACTGTCTGCGTAATAGTGGAAGCATTGGGCCAATATACATAACCTTCAGCCTCTTGCAAGTCTGCAAGCAACTGTTTGTAAATAACATCACGGTCGGCTCGAGGCAAATACATCGTTTCGGATGTGATAGGCTCAAAACGTGCCGGCACATCTCCCCAACCTTTGATAAGATCAAGATAAATGACAGCTCTTAAAGTTAAAGCTTCACCTAATAGTTGAGCCATATCAGCATCGTGCTCAATGTCTCCATATGCACGAATACCCTCAATCGCTTTATTAGCGCGTTCAATGCCTTCATAGAATTTGGCGTATGCATTGTTATCTGTATTCATTTGAGAATTGGATGGCTGTGCATTATAAGTTGCCAAATCATTTTTTCCGCCATCATTTATTCCACTGGCTTCCAACCCGTTTATCCACTCGACATCGCTATTAATGCCATAATAAGGCAAATAACGACCACGATACGAGTTTGTCTCACCAAAAGATTGATGAATAGCCATAACGGCAGCTTCCGCCATAGAATATTCTGAATAAATCAGCGAAGCATTCATGGTAGATTGTGCCGGAGCATCCAAATCACAGGAAGACACGCTACCTACCAATGACAATGCCAATATCGGTATATAAATTATTTTTTTCATATTAATCTGTTTTTAGCTGGTTTAGAAATTCAAGTTAACACCAATTACAAACTGACGACTCTTGGGGTAAGCTGAATAATCCACACCCGGAGTCAAGTTGGTTTCCAATGCTGTAGACACTTCAGGATCAAAACCAGAATAGCTTGTGATACAGAATACGTTGTAAGCCGTAACGTAGAAACGGAGATTCTGAATGTGTACTTTATTGGTCAGTGATTTGGGTAAAGTATATCCTAATGTCAACGTGTTCAAACGCAGGAATGAACCATCTTCTACAGCCCAATCACTAAACACCATACGTTGGGTCATGGGGGACCACATGGTGGTATTGGCATTCATAGCCTCCAACTGAGCGGGATCGTTACAAATAGTACCATCGGGATTCAAGTTAGTCCAACGCTTACCATCAGCCATCTCCGTAATCATGTTACGATACTGATACTTACTAGTCATGGTATATTCTATTTTGTTGGCATTATAAACATCATTGCCTATGCTAAAGTTAAAATTAGCACTTAAATCAAATCCGTAAGCGTATGCATTAATACCAAAACCACCCGTTGCAACTGGATTAGCATCACCTATTATTTCACGGTCTTCATAACCTGTTGTTACTTCTCCATCACCATCTAAGTCTTTTAGTTTCATCATACCGGGGCGTAAATTACCTACAACAGCGGTACAATTGGTAACGCCTTCTTTCAAAGTCCAAGTGTCGGTAGCAGCATTATAACCAACAAAGTCACTTACTTCGTAACGCCCATCAGAACGATAGCCCAACATCTGTCCTACAGAACCACCTTTAGATATCCAATAGTCCATACCGATTTCTGAAGAAGCCCAACTAGTGTCTTGACCGAAATCTTGCATTTGACCTAAGTCTTTGATTTCATTTTTATTGAAACCGATATTTGCGTTCAAACTCAGCCCCCAATTCTTCTTATTGACAATTGTCCAATTGATGGTCGCTTCAATACCTTTGTTTTGAGTCTCACCCATATTACGGTATTGTGTATCATAACCGGTACCTGCTACAGGAAAGTTTATCAACAAATCTTTAGTAGTATTTAAATAAGCCTCTACTGTACCATTCAATTTACCACCCAATAAAGTAAAGTCCAAACCCAGGTTTCGCGTAATGGTTGTTTCCCATTTCAAATCAGGGTTAGCCATTGTTTTACTGGGTGCCCAATAATTACTGAAACCGTTAATCCAAGAAGTCGTTTGACTGTTATAAACTTGTTCCAATTGTCCAGAAGGTATATTATTGTTACCGGCTGTACCATAACTGAAACGCAATTTCAGGTCATCTAACCAATTTTTAGCTCCTTCCATAAACGATTCGGAAGAAATACGCCACGCTACAGCAGCAGAAGGGAAGAAGCCCCATCGATTTTCAGATGAGAATTTTGAAGAAGCATCCGCACGGAACGTTGCACTCACCAAATATTTACTTTTAAAATCATAATTTGCACGCCCAAAGAATGATAACAATTTATCATTTGGACTAACTGTGTTTTTAACACTATAGGGTGTTGTACCTTGAATATTGGTCAACTTCCAAGCTTCCCCTGCAGAAATCCAGTCAGGAAAACCATGAACTTCATTTTCCAATTCATTTTCTTTGGTGATTATCCATTCGTGTCCTACTAACAAATTTAAATTATGATCCTCGTTGTTGAGTAATTTAGCGAAATCATAGTTTATGGTATTTGTATTACGGAAACGATGACGGAACAGATTGGTCATACGGATAGCCGGATGTCCTTGATTGGCAGCTGCCGGAGTATTTTTAATATAATAAGTAGTAGTACCCCAAAAACGCTGGTCATTATTCCGGTAATCATCATAGCCAAACTCCGTTTTTACCTTGAAGTTTTCAAAAATTTCCCAACCGAAACTACCATTCATATTCAACTGCTTACGCTCCTTCAAGCGGTCATTATCTGATATGGCAGTCAATGGATGATACAAGTTTCCCAAATCATCGTCGGAACTACCGGCAGATTCATCCAAATTACTCAAAGGTATAGGCGTATAGATAACCGAATATTTCAAACGCTTGTCTGAATCCAAAGAACTACTTGTTTCATTGGCACCACCGCCGCGGATATCTGTTTCTGAATAGCGAACAGAAAAGTCCAAAGTCGTATTCTTGGTCGGTTTCGTATTCAACTTCAAGCTAAAGTTATCACGTTTGTAGTTAGAACCTTCCATAATGGCCTTGTCATTCATGTGTGCATAACTGAATGCATAGCGGATCTTCTCCGTACCACCTGTCACACTCAAGTTGTGGTTGAACGTATGTCCGGTACGGCCAAAAGTTAAATCTTGCCAGTCGTTATAAGGAATATCCTTATACATATCCATATCTTCATATTTACCGAAGAATTGCTCATACGAAGTCAAATCATCCTGCAACATGGCCAACTCATATTGCCATTTAGCATAATCATAAGGATCAAGAACATCCATTGTCTTGGCAATCTTCTTCCAACTATAATAAGCATTGTAGCTGACGTTCACCTTGCCTTCCTTACCGGACTTGGTAGTAACGAGGATTACACCGTTGGCACCGCGCGAACCGTAGATGGCGGTTGATGAGGCATCTTTCAACACGGTCATGTCTTCAATGTCCGAAGCCGGAATATCCGAAATGGATTCTACCGGAAAACCGTCTACAATAAACAACGGTGTGTTATCACCTGTGATAGAACCACCACCACGTACACGAATCTTCATTTCTGCATCGGGCGAACCTTCGGTCGTGGTAATCTGCACACCGGCCATCTTACCGGTCAAGGCTTCAGTTGCCGAAGCTACCGGTACGGCTGCCAACACTTCCGAATTCACGGTAGCCACAGAGCCGGTCAAGTCTTTTTTCTTCACCGAACCGTAACCGATGACCACGACTTCCTCCAAGGCTTGAGAGTCGTCCTCCATCGTCAGTTCGATACTGGTTTTTCCATTGAGCGCGATTTCCTGCGTTCTCATACCAACGTATGAAATCACCAGAGTCGCATTCGCAGGAACAGAGAGCGAGAAGTTACCATCAATGTCGGTAATCGTACCATTGCTGGTATTCCCTTTTTCCACCACGGAAGCACCGATTACGGTTTCTCCCGTCTTGTCTTTCACGGTACCCTTAACGGTTACGTTTTGCGCTGATACGCCAAGCGATATCATAGCTACTAATAAGAATAGTAGCGTGGTGCGCATGGTTTTCATCTTGTTAGACATTCTTTGCATGTAATTAATTTATAATAATGTAATAAAGATAATTTCTACATTCGTGCTCGTACACACTGTTAATTCTTACCCGCAAATGTATAAGGATGTAAAAAGACGGGTGTGTAATAATTGTTTTTAGGGGGGTATTTTTTGTTTTCTATGCCGGTGCGTTGTAGAATATTTGTATAAACCATGCTCTACAACAGAATTTAGGAAAAGAAAAGGCTTCCAAGTACATTTAAAGAAACGGCCTGTCTCTTTAAATGTCCTCGGAAGCCCCATTAAATGATAAGCCTCCTGACAACCGACGTTGTTCAGCAAAGGGTAGCTACATCGGCCACGTGGTCTATGAGGTAAGCAGGGTGGAAAGCTTCCAGCTCGGCACGCGGACGGAAGCCCCACGTCACTCCGCAAGCCGTGACACCGGCCTGGATAGCTGTCTGCATGTCCACGCCCGAATCGCCGACATAAAGCGTCTCTTCAGGTGCTACCCCGCACTGCGCCAGGATATCGAAGACGATAGTCGGGTCGGGTTTGGGGGCAATCCCGTCACGCTGACCATAGACTGCCGCAAAACGAATATCGGGGAAGTAGTGGGCAATCAGTTTCTCGGTAGCCGCCTGGTATTTGTTGGAAGCTACGGCCAACTGCACCTGCCGCTCCTGAAGCCGGCGCAACAAGTCGGGAATGCCGGGATAGGGCGTGCTCTTATCCGCATTATGTATATTATAATAAGGTATAAACAACTCCCGCATGCGACCCACATTTTCCTCGGTCTTTTCTCCCTCGGGCAAGGCACGCTCGAACAGCTTGTTGATGCCGTTGCCCACCATGAAGCGATAGGCCGCCTCGTCGTGTGTGGGATATCCCAACCTGCTGAGCGCATAATTCGTACTTTGTGCCAAATCGGCAATGGTATTCAGCAAAGTACCGTCCAAATCGAATATAACCAGTTTTTTCATTTTGTAATTCTAAACCAATCGACATCGGCCCAACCGCCATCGTTCGTGCGAATGGCCGGACGGGTACAGAACATACCAACCTTGGCTCCTATCCACTTGCCTTCCCGGGCTTGGAAGGTTTTTCCCAAGGCTTTGAAATGCTTTCCGTCGAGACTATAACTGAAGTTACACTTCACCACCAGGTCATGTCCGCCCTCGCTCTCGGCTATCCGGCTGCCGTCGGCACTGAACTTCACCCGCAAGTAAACCGTCTTATCAGTGAGGTTCACCGAGGCATTCGCCTGTTCGGGTTTCCCTTCGTCAGCCTTTAAGCATTCCACCTGCGAAAGCACCAATCCCTGCTCCGTATTTTCCATAATCAGGCCGGCATAATCCATTCCCATGACAACCAAGCCGGTACGTTCGCCCTTATACTTCCCGATGGGTTGGAAGGTCAGTTTCATGGTGGCCGTGAAGTTCGGGGCAGGTGTCTTCTGCAACAAGAGATTGGCTACGTCCCACAAATTCTTGTAATCCTCCACCACCGGATACGAATATAAGCGGACCATGCTCCGATCGCCGGCATAGTAAGCCCACTTTTCGTTGATATTGGCATGCCACTGCCATTGGGGTGAAAGGGTATAGCCATCGAACTCATCGCTTTCCTGCGGATTGCAAACGGGATATGTGCCTTCCACCAGCGGTTTCCGATAGGTCAAGACCGGTTCACCACAACCGTCTCCATCCTTATCTTCCCCGATGACCGGCCATCCATCTACCCACTTCATCGGTTGCAGATGTACCAGACGTCCATAGGCACCCACGTCCTGAAAATGGAGGAACCAGTCTTCACCCGCAGGCGTATCCAACCATGCCCCCTGATGCGGTCCGTTGACCGGGCTTTCACCTTGTGCCAACACCGTTTTCCATTCATAAGGACCATACACGCTTTTCGAGCGAAGCACTACCTGCCAACCCGTAGGCACCCCGCCTGCCGGATGAAAGATGTAGTAATAGTCACCCCGCTTGTACATCTTCGGTCCCTCGCAAGTCTCGTGCGCTTCGTGACCATCGAAAACAATACGCGACGGAGTAATGGCTTTCGTAGCTTCGGCATTCAGCTCGCAAATCGATATTACACTCTTGAACTCGGCCCGACTACCGGCATAGGCATGTACCATATAGACCCGTCCATCTTCATCCCAGAAGGGACACGTATCAATAATCCCCTTACCGGGTTTCACCAATACCGGTTCTGTCCACGGTCCTGCCGGGTCTTTCGCTTTCACCATGAAGGCGCCTTGATCCGGATCTCCCCAAAAGATGTAGAACTCTCCGTTGTGATGACGAATGGCAGGCGCCCAGATGCGATTGCCATGCTCGGGACGCTCGGGCGTGGAAGCAGGCTCCAGTTTATAAGGCACAGCCGCACCGATGATACTCCAGTTCACCAAGTCCTTGGAATGAAGGATAGGCAATCCCGGCAAGCAATTGAAGCTGGAAGCAGTGAGATAATAATCATCCCCCACCCGGCAAGCATCCGGATCGGAATAGTCGGCATAGAGCACAGGGTTCTTGTAAGTACCGTCTCCCTGGTCGGGACACCATACTTGCGACACATAGTTGTCTTGTTGAGCAGCCAATGGCAAAGCTACCAGCAAAGCCAATCCGCATAACGTTTTTGCGTAATTCATAACTAAAAATCATTAATCAAGTTCTTCATTTATCATACGAATGAAGCGGCTGTTTTACTCAATCTATTCAACGGGAAATAGTGACTTGAAGCGGATGTTCCAGTTGTTCCTTCCACTCCTGCATATACTTGAACCAAGCGTCCGCCGTGGGATAGCCAAACTTTTCCTTACGTGAGGTGAACATGGTGTAGTGATGGAAGTATTTCTCACCGGGAGCCGACAAAGTGTAGAGGAAGTTATCTTTATCCTTCACTTCGTCAATCACATATTTTTTCGGGATATACGTGGCCAGGCCGATGGTTTCCTTAGCATACTTCACGGTATCGGTCACCGGCCAATAACGTCCCCAACTACCTACCAAGCCGGTGTGATCGGAATAAGAAACGGTTTCACCTCCCATGATGTTTTGTACGCCGGTGCAGAACACTTCTTTCTTCAACGGTTCAGCAAAGAAGGTTTCAACAAGCAAATCACGATGTCCGGCATAGAGCGTATACCGATGCGTCATGGTCAATTCGCTGCCCTGGTATTCCCATCCTTTCACCTTCACTTCGGCAATGACGCGCACCGGACCATAAGCCAACACACTCTCCGTGCGGAAAGCAATCGGCTCGACATGCGTAGCCTTCTGCCCGTTCCATCCTTTCAAGGCACCGACACCACAGCTGTTGCCTACCATCAGCACATCATCTCCAAAGCCGCGTGCCAACTGGTCGTCATTAGGATAGAACTGACTTTCCTTCAACTCAAAACCTTTATTGAACTTGCCATAAGGGTCGATGGTCTGTTTCTCATTGAAGTAAACCCGATAGCCCACTAATTCCGACTCCAACATGGGACCGTGTCCATGCACCATGCTATAGAAGTTCGTCGTACCGGGTACGGTAATGGATTGAACAGGCGCATGTTTTCCACCCTTGGCATCACGGGCTAACAACGTGGCATATACGCGAGATTCATACGTTTTCTCACTTTTCTCGGCAGACAAGAGGATGTCCAACTTCCGAGTGCCCTGAGCCGGCATGTCAATAACAAAAGCCAGCTCGTCCGCTTTCAAGTCTCCGTCCAAATCGTCCAGTTGCGAAGGAATTTCCGTATTTCCCTCTTTCACTACTGCCGACTGTACCCGGAAGTCCACCGGCACTGCTTTCAAATCGATAACAACCGGGGCATCCTTCTGTTCGTTCGTCCATTCATTTTTTACTTCTACACTAAAGGCTTTAGTTTGTTGAGCCATCATAGATGCCGATGCTCCTCCCAGGAGACACAGCAAGAAAAACAATTTCTGTTTCATGATTTCGTCTGATTTTACTTTTCATGCAAAAATAGAAATTATTTTTCAGGTATTCAACTCTCATCCGATTCAAGTTTCATCCTGACGCACCGCCACTATCCGATTAAACAGGTTGAGGATTATAGTATTGTCAGTTTTTTTAACCTCACTCAAGGAAATATCGGGCACCCTCTCCAGAAAGCTTCTAAAAGGGGGGCTGGGAATGTTAGTAACATAGAGGCCGAATGTTAGTAACACTCACCCCTTATGTTACTAACATTCGGCCCCTATGGTAGTAACCCTCTCAAGAGAAGGTATATGCCGAACAGCAAAATTGTAAGTATTTATCCGATTCTAATCCGCATAAGTCTCACCGTTTACCTTCACATTCTTGGAATCTTTCACCTCCAACGGTTGGCCATCGGTATCGACCTGCGCATTGTCAATGGATACATTTTCAGCCTGACTGATAATGATACCGACCTTAGCGTCATTGATCCGCACATCCTTAATCTGCACATTGCGGATGGGCATCTCCGGCAAACCATTGAAGAACATGGCCCGACCGATGTTGCTGGCCGTAATGTTCGAAATGTAGATGTCACGGAAAGCCGGGGTTTCTTCCGTCACCGGCGGGATGGTAGCTTTCATCCGGTTCGCCAAGTCTTCGTCACTTTCTTCACCGGCTCCCTTTCCTCCATAAAACAGGTCGAACAACAAGGCTTCATGAGGGATGTCTATCATGTGAATATTGTGGATATGGATATTCTCTACCACTCCACCCCGGCCACGGGTACTCTTAAAACGAAGGCCGACATCCGTGCCCAAGAAAGTACAATCGGTCACATAGATATTCTTGACTCCTCCCGACATCTCACTGCCTACCACAAAGCCACCATGCCCATGAAGCACGACATTGTTCTTCACCACTACATTCTGACAAGGTTCTCCCCGCTTACGTCCATCTTCGTCTTTTCCCGACTTGATGCAGATAGCATCATCACCGGCATCGAAGATGTTATTGATAATCAACGCATAATTGCAGGATTCCAAATCGAGTGCATCCCCGTTTTGCGAATACCACGGATTGAAGACTTTCACATTATTAATAGTAATATGCTCGCACGAAAGTGGATGCAGGCACCAAGCCGGCGAGTTTTTAAAAGTAACCCCTTCCAGCAGCACTTTCCTGCTCTTGACAATGTTCAGCAACACCGGACGAAGCCAAGGACGAATCTCGTTCCATTCCTCTTCCGTCTCAATCCCTTCCGGCGTATTGAACTCTTTGGTAGCCAATGCGCCTTTCAGCGATCCTTCCGTGGGATACCAGACATTCTTCTCGACAACACCTCCCGAGTTAACCAAGGTATTCCACTGCGAAGCAGTAAGCTTACTCTTCTTCACCGGCCGCCAGCTATCCCCCGAACCATCGAATACGCCATGACCGGTAATCGCAATGTTCTCTGCACCCCGAGCAGAAATGGGGGACTGGCAACGACGCGTCTCCAGTCCTTCAAACGAAGTAGCAATAATCGGATAAGCCTCAAAATCATCCGTAAACAGGACCAAAGCATTTTTTTCCGTATACAGGTTGACATTGCTCAACAATTCGATAGGCCCTGTCAACCAAAAGCCTTCGGGAATGATGACCTTTCCTCCGCCCTTGGCATTCACTGCCTTAATGGCCTCATTGATGGCTTTCGTATTCAGTGTCTTGCCATCGGCTATGGCACCAAAATCCTTGATATTGACCGAATAATCGGGAAAAGAAGGTTGCTCTACTTGCGCCATATCGAAGGGTAAACCTTCGTACACGCTGTTGTCTATACGATTTACACATTGTGCCGAAGCCATGTGTGGGAATCCCAGCAGCGGAAGAGCCAGCATGGTAAGTACCCCTAATTTTTTAACGAGTGTGTTCATTCGTGATACCTTTTAAATATTGTGTTTTGCAAAAGTATCTTTCCACCTCGTATCCGTTGTGCATTATTTGTTAGTTTAGGTGCATTTTTTGTCATTTGGAATCTTTCTTCCCCTTTTTTCGAAAAACATACGGATAAACTTCCTATCTTTGCAGCGTGAATTATAAAAAATAGGTATGAGTTACAATTTATTAAAAGGAAAGAAAGGTATTATTTTCGGTGCTCTGAACGAGCAGTCAATAGCTTGGAAAGTAGCTGAAAAAGCTGTAGAAGAAGGAGCAACCATTACCCTGTCGAATACTCCCGTAGCCGTACGCATGGGCGAAGTTTCTGCTTTGGCTGAAAAGCTGAACTGCGAAGTAATTGCAGCCGATGCTACGAACGTATCCGATCTGGAAAATGTATTCAAACGCTCCATGGAAGTATTGGGTGGGCAGATAGACTTTGTACTGCACTCCATCGGCATGTCACCCAATGTGCGCAAAAAACGTACATACGATGACTTGGATTATGATATGCTGAGCAAGACACTGGACATCTCAGCCATCTCCTTCCACAAAATGATACAAAGTGCCAAGAAACTGAATGCCATAGCCGAATATGGTTCCATCCTTGCTTTAAGCTATGTAGCCGCCCAACGTACATTCTTTGGTTACAACGACATGGCCGATGCCAAGTCCTTATTGGAATCCATCGCCCGCAGTTTTGGTTACATCTACGGTCGTGAACACAATGTACGCATCAATACCATATCCCAATCGCCCACGATGACTACAGCCGGTTCGGGTGTGAAAGGTATGGACAAGCTATTCGACTTTGCCAACCGCATGTCGCCACTGGGCAATGCTTCTGCCGAAGAATGTGCCGACTATTGCATTGTCATGTTCTCGGACCTGACACGCAAAGTGACGATGCAGAACCTTTACCATGACGGCGGTTTCTCCAGCATGGGCATGAGCCTTCGTGCAATGAACACGTACCAGAAAGGTATGGAAGAATACATGGATGCCAACGGTCATATCATCTATGGATAAAATAACTCCCGCCCTCTATCTCTTACCTGTCACCTTAGGTGACACCTCGTGGGAGAAGGTATTGCCCGCTTATAATAAGGATATTATAGCGGGCATTCGCCATTTTATTGTGGAAGACATACGCTCGGCCCGCCGTTTTTTAAAGAAGATAGATCCGGAGACCTCAATTGATGCCCTGACGTTCTATCCGCTGAATAAGCATACATCCCCCGATGCTATCTCCGGTTATCTGAAGCCCTTGGAAAAAGGAGAACCGATGGGAGTCATCTCCGAAGCCGGATGTCCGGCCGTAGCCGACCCTGGTGCAGACGTAGTAGCCATGGCTCAACGTAAAGGGCTGAAGGTGGTACCGCTCATAGGGCCTTCTTCCATTATATTATCAGTAATGGGATCAGGATTCAACGGACAAAGTTTTGCATTCAACGGTTACTTGCCCATCGAACCGGCCGAACGCATCAAGAAACTCAAGCAATTGGAACAACGAGCCTACACCGAGCACCAGACGCAACTGTTCATTGAAACGCCTTATCGCAACCATAAACTGTTGGAGGATATTTTGCAGCATTGCCGCCCGCAAACCAGGCTTTGCATAGCTGCCAATATTACTTGCGAAGATGAATTGATCCGTACCCGTAGCGTCAAAGAATGGAAAAGCAAAACACCGGACTTGACCAAAGTGCCTTGCATTTTCCTCCTTTATCACCCCTAAGATTTATTTTTTCAGTTGCAGGAAAGACTTTTCCGCATGGTAGGAAGAACGTACCAAAGGACCACTTTCTACTTGCGTGAAACCTTTGGCCAAGGCCGTATGTTTATAACGGCCGAACTGTGCCGGGGTAACGTACTCAGCCACCGGATAATGATGATAGGTAGGTCGCAGGTATTGTCCAATGGTCAGCATACGACAACCTGCCTCCAACAAGTCGTCCATCAGCTCTTCCACTTCCTCAGGCGTCTCCCCCAGCCCAACCATAATACCCGATTTGGCTAAAAGACCGCTTTCCGCAATCTGCCGAATGACAGCCAGACTGGTTTCATATCGGGCCGCGCTACGCACCAAGGGACTTATACGACGCACCGTTTCCATGTTGTGCCCTACGATGTCAGGACGTGTTTCCAATACTTGATTTATTAATTCACGGCGTCCTTGAAAATCGGGTATCAAAGCTTCAAGAGTCGTATCCGGATTCTGCCGGCGTACTTCACAGATGGTTTGTGCCCAATGAGCAGCCCCTAAATCCGGCAAGTCATCCCGATCGACAGAAGTAATTACGGCATGTGCCAACTTCATCAGCCGAACAGACTCAGCTACATGGGCAGGTTCTTGAGAATCCAAAGCCAGGGGATGCCCCGTTGGCGTATTGCAGAACTTACAATTGCGTGTACAGATCCCTCCACCGATCAAGAATGTAGCCGTACCATGACTCCAGCATTCCCCCCGGTTAGGACAACGCCCGCTACTACAAATGGTGTGTAAACCATGTGATTCTACAAGGCGCTTGGTGTCTGTATAGCGTTCGTTGGCACTGATACTTGCTTTCAACCACTCCGGTTTACGTTCTATTTTCTCCTTCATTACAGATTCTGCTTAAAGAACTCAGTCAGACGAGTATAAAGATGCATGCGCGTATTACCACCGAAAATACTGTGATTGCGATTCGTATACACCTGCATGTCAAATTGCTTTCCTAATTGCACCAATCGCTCTGCATACTCGGCACAATTCTGATAGTGTACATTGTCATCGGCCATGCCATGTACCAGCAACAGGCGTCCATGCAACTTGTCGGCACGGGTAAAGGCTGACGAAGCACGATATCCGTCGGCATTCTCTTGCGGCGTACGCATGAAACGTTCTCCATAAATGGTGTCGTAGTAATTCCAGTCAGTCACAGCAGCGACAGCTACTCCGGCTTTGAACACCGGTGTACCCTCACTCATACTCATAATAGTCATGTAGCCTCCGAAACTCCATCCCCAGATACCGATACGTTGTTTGTCCACATAAGGCAGACTACCCAGATAGAGAGCCGTTTCCACTTGATCGCGGGCTTCTTTTACTCCTAAATTAAGGTAAGTACATTTCTCGAAGTCAGCTCCACGACCACCCGTACCACGTCCGTCCACACACACCACGATATATCCTTGGGTAGCCATGTACGTTTCCCAACTGATGCTGAAAGCATCCGTCACTTCTTGCGAACCGGGACCACTGTACTGATATTGCAAAACCGGATATTTCTTATCGGCCGAAAAGTCGACCGGCTTCATCATCCAGCCATTCAATGAGGTGCCATCCGTCGTCGTAAAAGTAAAGAACTCCTTACGGGGCAAACGGTAGGAAGCCAAGCGTTGCTTCAATGCCTGGTTATCCTCCAGTACACTCAGTGGTTCTCCTTTCTGGTTGTGCAATGTCACCACCAAAGGTTCTTCCAGCGAAGTATAGTAGTTCACAAAATATTTCATGTCGGAACTGAAAATGGCACTGTTCGTTCCTTCGCGTAAGGACAGTTTCGTTTTGCGGCCTTTACGGTCTACTTTATAAACAGCTGAACGCAAAGGACTTTCTTCATTGCTGCTATAGTAAAGGGAACCCTCCTGTGCATCATACCCTAAAAAGCGGCTGACTTCATACGAGCCATCGGTTACCTGCTTGTCCAGCAAACCCGTCATGCGATACCAATACAGATGACTGAATCCACTCCGTTCGCTCAGGAAACTAAAATGATCCTCATAAAAAACGATATTGTCAAAAATGCCCTCCTTTATATAGGTGTCGCTTTCATCACGCAACACCAGCTTGCATACGGTGCTACGCGGATTGGCAAAATACAGTTCAAAGCGATTCTGATGGCGGTTCAAGGTCATGACGGCCAGTTTCTCCGGGTCTTTGGTGAAACGAATGCGAGGGATATAACCATCGGCCTCCAGCGGTACATCTATCTGACGAGTCACCTTGCTCTTGATGTCGAAAGTATGCACACTGACTTTCGAATTGGCCTCACCTGTTTTCGGATATTTATAAGTATAAGCTCCCGGATATTTGGCATAAGCTTCTACGCGAGGAGACTCACCGGCAAATACGGGGAAAGTATAAGAAGGTACTTCGCTTTCATCCCAACGCACGTAAGCCAGCATCTGGTTATCAGGACTGAACTCTAAAGCCCGATTCATGGCAAACTCTTCCTCGTACACCCAGTCGGGTATGCCGTTCAATATTTTATTGCGCTCTCCATCCTTGGTCACTTGGCTTTCGCTATTGCCATAAAGCCGCTTCACTAAGTAAATATTGTTGTCGCGCACAAAAGCCACCATCGTGCCATCAGGGGAAAACACCGGTGCCTGTTGCGGACCACCATCCGACAGAGGCTCTACGATATTATTAATCTTCCCCTCCTGATTGCGCTTCAGGCTATACAGATAGTGTACCGCCGTAAACGAACGCCGATAGATGGGAGTCGTCTCCGTAGCAATCAATAAAGTCAGACCGTCAGGAGAGAATGTGTAACTATCGAAATGCTTGAAAGGACACTCGCGAGCTGTTGTCACGTCGAACAAAACTTCCACAGCCTCGCCCGTACGGAAAGAATGTTTCACGATTTGTGTACGCTCGGCATTCATCTGCGCATAGTGGGCTCCATCACCGGGAATCGGTACTACACCATATATACTACGCGGACGGAACTTACCAGCCACTACCTCATCTAAAGTTAATGATAACTCACCGCTTTGAGCAAAAGCACCAAAGGCAGCGAGCCAAAAAAGAATTATAGCAATCGATTGTTTCATGTTTCTATAAATTTCTGTTATTTATGCGCTACAAAGGTAATACAATCTTTCTGTATTCCCATTCTTTCGACTTCTTTTTCAACAGAGGCTACGCACCGGTAACGAAATTCATTCGACCTCCCATGCCTTGCACAAACGAAAGACTTCCGCAGGATCAACCAACCGCTTGGCTTCCACTTCATCCAGTATTTTTATCCAACTGACACGTCCTTCCGTCGAAGCGCCCTCTCCCGTATTGCCAAACTCCGCATAGCGTGCCGTTTGCTCGTTGGCCGGATCGCGCCAATTGTCCCAACCGGCCGGACAAATATGACTTCCCAACTCACAACGGATAAATGCCGTAGCGGCATACGGACGCCAAGGACGTCCCAAATAAACTTTATCGACACCGGGAGCCGCCTGCAATTGGCAGTCCACAAAGACGTAACCCACCGGAATATCCTTCGGTGTGGAAGCGGCGGTAATGTAAGAATTGCGTTTGCTATAAATCGTACATCGGTTGAACAAAGCCGTAGAAGGACCAAAGATGAAATCGGTGGTACCTTCGATGTAGCAATCTTTGAAGTAAAGGCAAGTTCCAGCTGCACCCGTATACACCGTGTCCTGATTGCCCAAAAAACGGCAATTAACAAACATCAGGCGGTCTCCCTCCGTGTGCAAGGCTACAGCTTGCCCCAACTGGGGCGCATTGTTCTCAATGGTCAGGTTCCGGAAAGTAATGCCGTTTCCCTCAACCTTCACGGTATACGTCCGGAAGGTGCCCATATTGTTTATCTTGGCATGGTCATCGTAAGTGATGATGGTTTTCTCCACATCTTCTCCCACGATCTCTACATTCTCCAGCCAAGAGGGAACGACCCACTTCTCCCGATACACGCCATTCTTCACATGCACCGTCACCCGATAATCCATAAAGGCCCGAATGCCTTCCATCGCTTCGGTCAGCGTCCGATAATCGCCCGTACCATCCGAAGCCACTACGATGTCGCGCTTCCAGGATGTCTGTGCCGACAAACCTGCCACACAAAACCACCCTATGCAAACATATACAATCCAAATTTTCATCATCATATAGTGTATATAATATGGTATATAAATTCGTTCAAAAAGCCCTTGCCAACAAACCCAGGGTTCGTGCTCATCAAACCCAGGGTTTGCGCCCATCAAACCTAGGGTTTGTGCCCATCAAACCCAGGGTTTGTCCAAACAGTGCGAAAAACTGCCTTCAAACGCTCCCACTCCAGGCTAGCCAGGATAAAAGGTCCTACTGCCTTGGGATCATTGTCGCGCACCGTCTCATGAATGTAATAATCGTAATCGCCCGAACGATATTTCTTTCCTCCCAGACCGGCCACGGCACAGGCATCGGTAATGCTTACCACGCCATCGGCATCTACCCGAATGAAACGATCGAGTATGCCCTGATAGCCTTTTCGGGCCACTTCCAGATAAGAAGCATCAATATATCCCTTGCGCACCCCTTTGAACAAAGCATAAACAAACATCGTAGAACAGGAAGACTCCAAGTAGTTGCCCGGTGCCCCACTGCGGTCGAGCACCTGATACCACAGGCCTGTTTTCTCCTCTTGCAATCGCTTGATTTGGGAGGCAAGCCGACGGAATACGACCAACATCGAATCGCGACCGGCCTCATGCTGAGGAATAAAATCGAGCGCATCGACAAAAGCCATGGCGTACCACCCCATAGCACGCCCCCAACTGTGTTTCGACTGTCCGGTCTGCGGATCGGCCCATCGCTCCGTGCGGCTCACGTCGCAAGCATGACGAAAAACGTCGTTTGTGGCATCATACGTATGACGGGCCGCCATGAGAAACTGGTTAATGACATCGGGATAGTCCTCTACCCGATTGTGGCGATAAGCATACTCGGCATAAAAAGGAGCCCCCATATAAATGCCGTCGAGCCACACTTGGTGAGGATATACTTGTTTATGCCAAAAACCTCCGTCGGCATTACGCGGATGCCCGTCGAATTGACTCCGAAGCAAGTCCAAGGCTTGTTTATATTTCGCTTCCTTCGTCTGCTCGTAGATGCGGAAAAGGAATTTGCCCGAATTCACCCGGTCGAGGCTGTACTCTTCGCGTTTATACATTTTTATAGTGCCGTCCGCATGGACCATCGTGTCAGCGTAGGCCAACGCATAATCATAAAAACGAGTATCGCCATAGCGGTCGTACACATCGAGCATAGCTTGCAACACCAGCCCATGACAATAATCCCACTTCAGTTTCGTCTGAAAGTCAAGTTGCCAAGACTCTGGACAACGTATCATCTCCGATTCAGCCATGCGCACCGACCAAGGCAAGTTATCTGACACCCGTTGGGCCTCCAGCCCCCATGCCCCTGCGAGCATGACCCACACCACAAAGATTTTACAAAACATACGATTCGTCATCTTCATTTCTCAAAAAAGGATTACACTTCATTTCTTTCTGAAAAACAAAGGTAAAATTTTCACTGAAAAACAAAGTGCATTTTTCAGCGGAGTTCGTGGATATTTTGTTTTTTGTGTACGAAAACAAGTTTTTTTGTGTGCGCAAACGGTTTAAAAAGTACAAAATTTCTGTTTTTTCCAAGATTTATGCCTTTCCTGTTTGATTAATGAAGAAAACCTTTTAAATTTGACGCCGTTATTTGGTTTTATATCATGTAAAACATTAAATTATTTATATTCAAAATTCAAAAAAGAATGGAACAAGTCTTTGGTTATATCATTAGCCTGGGTGCATCGGTAATGATGCCTATTATTTTTACAATTATTGGTTTGTGTATTGGTATGAAATTCGGCAAGGCTCTGAAATCCGGCCTTTGCGTGGGAGTCGGTTTTGTGGGCTTGGGCGTAGTTACCGCCTTGCTGACCACGAACTTTGACAGTCCGCTGAAAGCGATTTCGGACCTTTACCATTTGCAACTGAATGTATTCGACATGGGCTGGCCTGCAGCAGCAGCCGTAGCCTATAATACAGCTGTCGGTGCATTAATCATCCCGATTTGTTTGGGAATCAACGTACTGATGCTTATCACCAAGACGACACGAACCGTAAACATTGACTTGTGGAATTATTGGCACTTTGCTTTCATCGGTGCCGTAGCCTATTTCATCATGGACGAAAGCCTGGCTTGGGGTTACTTTGCTGCCATCGTCTGCTACATTATCACGTTGGTATGTGCCGACCTCACCGCAGACAAGTTTCAAAAATATTATGATTTGGACGGAATCTCCATTCCCCAACCTTTCTGCCAAAGTATGATGCCTTTTGCGATTCTCATCAACAAGGCTCTGAACAAAATACCCGGTTTCTCCAAACTGGATATTGATGCCGAAGGATTGAAAAAGAAATTCGGTGTCATAGGCGAACCTTTGGTACTGGGTGTCATTGTCGGTATGCTTATCGGCTGGGCAGCCCAACTGGACATCAAGAAAGTACTCTTCTTAGGTATTACCATGGGGGCCGTCATGGAGCTGATCCCCCGCATCACCTCTCTCTTCATCGAAGGATTGAAGCCCATCTCTGAAAAGACTTCCGAGTTAGTGAAAAACAAGTTCAACGGCAAGAAGGTACACATTGGTATGAGTCCTGCTTTGGTCATCGGTCATCCCGCCACCTTAGTGGCATCGGTCATCCTGATTCCGGTCATCCTTGCTTTGGCCGTGTTCCTTCCGGGCAATCAGTTCTTGCCCTTGGCTTCCTTGGCCGGTATGTTCTACCTCTTCCCCATGGTGTTGCCCTACACCAAAGGTAACGTACTGAAGACCTTGATTGTAGGTTTAGTCGTCCTGATTATCGGACTGTACTTCGTAACCGACATGGCTCCCGACTTCACCCTGGCTGCCAACAATGTATATGCCGAAACTCATGACCCGACGGCCCACATTCCCGATGGATTCTCAGGCGGTGCCCTCGACTTTGCTTCTTCCCTCTTCGGATGGGTTATTTATAGAGGTGTCAAGTTATCCTATATAGGTGCTGCCCTGCTGGCCGTAATAACTGTCGGAATGATGTTGTATAACCGTCGCCTTATCATCCGTAGTGAGAGAGAAGCTAAAAAAGCTGCTTAATGAAGAAAAAGAAAATATGAATTTAAATAGATTGAAACAATGAAAAAGTTAGCAATTGCCATGATGCTGGGTATAGCAGCCATATCGGCCAACGCCCAAATGAATTACAAAGTACAGACTGCTTGTCATCCGCTCGACGTAAAGCACTATGACACCGAACGCCTGCGCAGCTCGTTCATGATGGACAAAGTAATGGCTCCGGATGAAATCAACATCACCTATACACTTTATGACCGCTTGATTTACGGCGGTGTCATGCCGGTAAACAAGGTGCTGAAACTGGAGACTTTCCACGAACTGGGTCCGGAAATCACTTACTTCCTCGAACGTCGCGAACTGGGTGTCATCAACATCGGTGGCGACGGTGTGGTGACTGTCGACGGTAAGGAATACCCTATGACTTACAAAGAAGCTTTGTACGTGGGTTGCGGTAACAAAGAAGTTACATTCAAGAGCAACGACCCGGCTACACCCGCCAAGTTCTACATTAACTCGGCACCTGCTTATAAGCATTTCGTTACACAGTTAATCACAACCGATGCCAAACTGCAAAAGGCTAACCCGAAGAAGTATGCCTTAGCTATTTCCGACCACTACGGAAGCATGGAAGAAAGCAACGACCGTGTAGTGAACCAACTGATTGTAAAAGACATTCTGGAAAGAGTAGAAGGCGGTGGCACCAACCAACTGCAAATGGGCCTTACCGAACTGGCTCCGGGTTCTGTATGGAACACCATGCCGGCTCATACGCACACCCGCCGTATGGAAGCTTACTTCTATTTTAATGTAACGGGCGGCAATGCCATCTGTCACCTGATGGGCCAACCGCAAGAAGAACGCCTCGTATGGTTGCACAACGAACAGGCCATCACTTCACCCGAATGGAGCATCCATGCAGCAGCCGGTACCAGCAACTATAGCTTCATCTGGGGCATGGCAGGCGAAAACCTGAAATACAGCGATAAGGACGAAATCAAATATTTGGATATGAAATAATCCCGGTTATCGGGCAAAATGGGTATAGATTCACCTCAATCTATGCCCATTTTTGTCATTTTATCCATCATTTCTACCAATTATTACCCCTAAAACAATCATTTTAAAAACTATTTTTGCAGAAAAATTATCATCTCTAATTATCATGAATCATACCACTCAGAACAACGTGAGCAAAATGACTAACTACAGATGGATTATTTGCGCCATGCTGTTTTTTGCCACGACAGTAAACTACCTCGACCGTCAGGTGTTATCGTTGACTTGGAAAGACTTCATTGCCCCCGAATTTCACTGGACGGACTCTAACTACGGCGATATTACCGCCATTTTCTCCATCGTATATGCCATCGCCAACCTGTTTGCCGGGCGCTTCATCGACTGGATGGGCACCAAGAAAGGGTATCTGTGGGCCATCGGCGTATGGTCACTCGGTGCCTGCTTGCACGCCTTGTGCGGATGGGCTACCGAACATGTAGTAGGCATCCACGATGCAGCCGAGATGATTTCAGCCACGGGAGCCATTGCCTCTACCATCGCCATTACCAGTGTCTATTTCTTTATAGCCGCCCGTATTGTACTGGCCACCGGTGAAGCCGGTAACTTCCCTGCCGCCATCAAGGTGACCGCCGAGTACTTCCCCAAGAAAGACCGTGCGTTTGCTACCTCTATCTTCAACGCCGGTGCCACCGTAGGTGCTTTGGCTGCTCCTGTCACCATTCCGCCGTTGGCACGCTACTTCCAAAGCATCGGCATCGGTAACGGATGGGAAATGGCCTTTGTCGTTATCGGCGGATTAGGCTTCATCTGGATGGGCTTGTGGATGTTCATGTACAAGAAACCTCACGAGAACTCACATGTCAATGCAGCCGAACTGTCATACATCGAACAAGACAAGCAGACCGAACAGGAAGAAAAGAAAGTCGCCCCTGCCAAAGAAGAAAAGAAACTTTCCTTCTGGCAATGTCTGAAGTATCGTCAGGCATGGGCATTCGCCGTAGGTAAGTTCATGACAGACGGTGTGTGGTGGTTCTTCCTCTTCTGGACACCGGCCTACATTTCTGATGTTTATGGATTCTCATCAGATAGCGGGACGGCCCAGCTGCTGATATTTGTCCTCTATGCCATTACCATGCTCTCCATCTATGGCGGTAAGTTGCCCACCATCATTATAAACAGAACGGGCATGAATCCTTATGCCGCCCGCATGCGTGCCATGCTCATCTTTGCCCTCTTCCCCTTGCTGGCCTTGTTTGCCCAGCCATTGGGTGCTTACTCCTACTGGTTCCCCGTCATCATCATCGGTATAGCCGGGGCAGCCCACCAATCCTGGTCGGCCAATATCTACTCCGTAGTAGGCGACATGTTCCCCAACAGTGCCGTAGCTACCATCACCGGTTTGGGCGGTATGGCAGGAGGCGTCGGGTCGTTCCTCATCAACAAAGGTTCGGGTACGCTGTTCGACTATGCAGCCGAAACCAACATGGTGTTCATGGGCTTCGAAGGCAAACCGGCCGGATACTTCATCATCTTCTGCATCTGCGCCGTGGCTTACCTCATCGGCTGGTGCATCATGAAGATGTTGGTACCGAAATATAAACCGATCGTTGTAGATTAATTTTTTCCAATAATCATTCCTCCGTAATGGCTGTCATGCATGTCCCCCTGCATGGCAGCCATTCTTTTTGGAAAGAATAAGCAGGCCGAGCATACGCTTTCCATCCATCTGTTTCTCAAACGATTAACACTTTATTACACTTTAATTTTAATACAGTGGCACTTTAATCGGACTAAAGCATTGCTTTAATACGACTAAAGTAATGCTTTAATCGTATTAAAGTGGCGCTTTATCCGCATTACACTACCGGGAAGTTCCGGTGAAGACCTGCCCGCCAAGAAAAAATGAACAGGAAAGGGGCGTTTTTGGAAGGAAAAGCGTATATTTGTAGCGATAAACATTCACAAACAGACATTATGACAAACCGCTACCATATTTTGCTGTCATTTCTACTGTTACTGCTTCTGTCCTTTTCGCTTCATGCCCATGAAGTTCCTGCCGACACGCTGCTTACCCGCTTCTACCAACGAGCAGCCGACCTGATGGGCGAAGGAGCTTACGAAGAAGCCCAACGGAGTTTCGACAGCGCTTTCGCCACGCCAGGTGTAAAACAATCGCCCCTCTATCCCATCCTGCTGAACGAACAAGCTACCCTGCTGGTGTACATCGGAAAAGGCGAACAGGCATTTGCCATGAAGAAAAGCGTGCTCCCCTACCTGCCCCGGGTGAACGACCTGGAGAAACATATCAGCGTATACAACGACCTGGCCATCCTCTATCGGCAACGTCACATCAACGACTCGGTCCTGTACTACTACGAGAAGGCATTGGATGCCGCGCTGGCTTACAAGGACGAAAGCTGGATAGCCCACATCTACAACAACGTGGCCGTATATTACTTCAACATCCGCCACTTGGCAGAAGCGGGAAAGTACATCGACCTGGCAGCCGAGTATGCCCAGCTGACCGATGACAAACAGGTGATTTTCACTACCTGGCAACTTCGTTCGAGCATCAAAGGCGAACTGAACCAGCCGGAGGAAGCCGGATACTCCATCCGCGAGGCATGGCAAATAGCCAGCCAAGCCGGGGGGAATGCCCCAATATGGCAAATACGCTGCATGCCGGGACTGCTGAAACTGTTCGAACGAACCGGCCAGCCCGACTCGATGGAGTATTACCTGCAACTGGGTAACCGGTTGCTGAAGGAGGTGCCCGACAATTCCATCCCGGCTTTGGGTTTCATCCAGGCCAGGGCGGCCGCAGAGATGAACCGGAAGCATTATGCCCAAGCCTTGACCGACTATCACCGGTTGCGTCAGCGAAACATCGGCACCGAACCTAAAACCCTGTTTGTACAAATGGCCCAATGCTACCAGGCACTGGGACAGCTTCAACAGGCCTATGCCTACATGGACAGTGCCCGCATGTGGACCGACACCTTGGCACAACGGAATCTCACCCAGCAGATGGCCGAGCTAAATGCCAAGTACCAGACGCGCGAAAAGGAACTGCAAATAGCCCGCCTGCAACAGAAGCAACTGGAGCACAAGACCTTCCGGTTGAAAGTGTTCATCGTAGCAGGATGCCTGTCGCTCGTCCTCCTCCTCAGCCTCTTGGCTTTACGCCACAAGAAACACTTGGCCGAAAAGCAAGTAGAACTGCTGAAACAAGAAAACGAACTGAATGCCGCCCGCCGCTACATCGAAGGACGAGAAGAGGAATGCAAGCACTTTGCCAAAGAACTGCACGACGGCATAGCCAACGACCTGCTGGGACTGCAAATGAAGATAGAAACTTCCGTGGAAGACGAAAACAGGCAAAGTCTGGTGGACCTCGTCGGTGGATTGAGGAACTATGTACGCCGCATCTCCCACGAATTGATGCCTCCTGAGTTCGAACACCTTACCTTGAACCGGATTCTGGCCGACTACGTCTCTCACCTGAACGAATACCAAGGGAAAGAAAGCGTTCATTTCACATCCGGTGCTGACACTTCGTCGTCTCTTCCTCCTGACATCGCCTACGAAGTTTATCGTATTGTGCAAGAAACTACCATGAATATCCTCAGGCACAGTTCGGCCGACCACATTGAAATCCGGCTGGAAGCCCACGACTCTTGCACCTACGAACTCCGTATCACCGACAACGGCCAACCCCAAGCCCAAAGCGGACCGACGGAAAAAGGAATCGGACTACGCACCATTGCAGACCGCATCAAAACCATAGGCGGTACTGCACAGACAGAGTACGAAGACGGAAAACGAATATTCATATTATCTTTCAAAACAGATACCGATGAATCATACAAACTATAAGATATTGGTCGTAGATGACCATCCCATCGTAGTAGACGGCATACGCAATCTACTCATCCAACAAACGCATACGACATGCGCCACGGCAACCAATGTACAGGAATTAGACCGAAAACTACGGTCCGACACTTTCGACTTATGCATCCTTGACTTGGAAATCCCCGGCCGAAACTACCTGGCTTTGATCCGCCAGTTACGCCGGTTGTATCCGGAAGGAAAGATCTTGATTTACACGATGCACGAAGAATCTTGGGTCATTGCCCAGCTGGCTATGCTGCATATAGACGGTGCGGTATCCAAGCATTCATCGACTGCCGAACTGATTACCGCCGTACAGTTCATACAGGATGGCGAAAAATATTTCGATGCTTGTTTTACCCCGTTAGCCGAAGTCTACGAAACTTCAGAAAATGCAGTTACCCCCAAACACACGCTTTTATCGAAAAGAGAAAAAGAAGTGTTGGACTGCCTGGCAAAGGGTCTCAACACTTCCGAAATAGCACGCACGCTCCTACTCAGCATCAACACCGTACAAACCTACCGTAAACGACTGATGCACAAACTGGATGCCAGGAACGTGGCCGAACTGATTCATAAAGGGGAGAAGCATCTCTGAGCTTACTTCACCGTGACGTGCAGCGGATGGCGTACCTTCTGTACGAAGTCGGCCATGTAGCGATTCCACGTCTCGATGTCTTTCACATCGGCACGATTCCAGCCGAATCCCCAATAATAAACATACTCGGATCCGGGTTCATAATCGCTGTAAGCCAACAGATGTCCTTCCGCATTGTTCCGTTGCTTCTTCTCCTGCTCGGAGAAAAGCACCTTCTTCATCTCTTTCACATCGGCCGGAAAAGCAGTTCCTATAAACACCTGACCGTTGTCCGTCCCCGTCGTAGGGTCTACATACGTCATGTACCCCTCTTCCGTAGCAGTCATCACAGCTCCTTCGTCATGCAGCACAATGCCTGTAACCAGCGGTAATGCTTCTTTCAAGTTGCTGTAAGAGACTGCCGTACGATTGAGATGCGAACCGGCATCCAGCGTAATGACACGGGTTTCCACCACTGACGTATCTCCCTTTACCGCCATCGGATTAAAGGTAAGCTTCACCGTGAAACGCAACGGTCCGTTGTCCAACACTTCAAACTCCTTGTAACACCACGGATAGACAATCTCGCCATCGGACATCAAGGCCGTTACTCCGGCTCCCAACGTCGGTCCTACAGCATAGCAATCCATCCCCACGCCATGATCGACGTGATACGAGAAGGTATTGACCAAATCGTCCGCAGCCTTCTTGTCGGTTTTCCGCAGCTCGTTCACTTTCTCCCACATAGCGGGATCCAGTTCTTTCTCATACAAATCTTCCAGAATCGGGTCTGTAGTAGCCCGTTTCAGGAACAGGTCGTAACCAAAACCCCGTTCACCTTTAGCCTGCAAAGCCGGCCCATAAGCACGGAAGGCCACTACATCGTTCTCCCAAGCCATGTCGTCCAGTCGTTCGGGATATTGCCGACCGCAAGCACGTACAGACACCGTAGCCGGTACGCCCTGCCCGATGGTATACGTAGCCGTACCTCCGGCTCCTACCGAAACTGGGAAAATCACTTTATCCTCGTACGTAATCTGATAAGGAACTTCTTTCAACTCGGCATCGAATATCACCAGTTGTGCCGTGTCGGGCAGATTCAGCCGAGTGGCAATCTCGTCCATGGACAATTCCACCATCTCACCGGTACGCTCCATGCTCAAGGGATTCTCCACCGTAACCACCACTTCCTGAGTTTGCTGGCAACCCATCAGGCTGAGTGCCACCAAAGGTAATGCAAAAATCTTCTTCATAAATCCATGATTACAAAAAATGGATAATTGAAACCGGGGTATCGCACCCTTTTCAATTATCCATTATGTTCGGGTATATACCTAAATCAATCGGAATTATTTAGGTTGTTTACCAATGTAAGCCAGGATACCACCGTCTACATAAAGAATATGACCGTTGACAGCGTTAGAAGCTTCCGAAGCCAGGAACACAGCAGGACCGGTCAGTTCCTGAGGATCGAGCCAACGACCGGCCGGTGTCTTGGCACAGATGAATGAGTCAAACGGATGACGGCTACCATCCGGCTGACGTTCACGCAACGGTGCAGTTTGCGGAGTAGCGATGTAACCCGGGCCAATACCATTACACTGGATGTTGTATTCCCCATATTCTGAGCAGATGTTACGAGTCAACATCTTCAGACCACCTTTGGCAGCAGCATAAGCCGATACAGTCTCACGACCCAGCTCAGACATCATGGAGCAAATGTTGATAATCTTACCATGCTTTCTTTCCATCATACCGGGCAATACAGCCTTCGATACGATAAACGGAGCATTCAGGTCGATATCGATTACTTTGCGGAACTCAGCAGCTTCCATTTCGTGCATCGGGATACGACGGATGATACCGGCATTGTTCACCAAGATATCAATCGGACCAACTTCCTTCTCAATCTGAGCCACCATAGCCTGTACAGCCGGTTCGTCTGTCACGTCGCATACATAGCCGTGTACTTCGATACCCTTCTCCTTGTAAGAAGCCAGACCTTTGTCCACCAATTCCTGATTGATGTCGTTGAAACAGATTTTAGCACCTTGTTCTGCAAAAGCCGAAGCAATGGCAAAACCAATACCGTAAGAAGCACCCGTTACGAGAGCCACCTTACCTTCCAAAGAAAAATTCAAATAGGGATTCATACTTTAACTATTAAATGTTTAACTATATAAGTTATATGTTCAATTTCATTATCGAAGATCCGTAATCCGGGAAAAGTCCTGGTCACCATAATCCAGATTCTCGCCTCCCATACCCCAGATAAAAGTATAGTGATGAGTGGCCGCCGCCGAATGAATGGACCATTCAGGCGAAAGCACGGCTTGCTCGCCCCGCATCCACAAATGACGCGTCTCTTCTACCTCACCCATAAAGTGGCAAACAGCATGTTCATCGGGAACTTCAAAATAGAAATAAGCCTCCATACGGCGACTATGCACATGGGCAGGCATGGTATTCCACACACTTCCCGGTTTCAACTCGGTCATACCCATCTGCAACTGGCAGGTAGGAAGCACCTGGCTGACCAGCATCTTGTTGATGCAACGATGATTGGAGCCTTCCAACGAACCCATTTCGGCCACGATAGCATCTTGCTTCGTCACCTTACGGTCGGGATAAGTACAATGAGCGGTCGTCGAGTTGAAATAGAACTTGGCCGGGCGGGAAGCATCCACACTCTCGAAAGTCACCTCCCGGTTACCCGCACCTAGATACAGGGCTTCTTTATAATCCAGCGCAAACACCGCATCACCAGCTTTCACCACACCGGGTCCTCCTACATTAAATATGCCCATTTCTCGACGGGTCAGGAAGTAAGGGGCTTTCAGCGGGTCGATAGCTTCCAATGTCAGCACCTCGCCTACGGGCTGGGCACCTCCCACAATCATGCGGTCATACATGGAATAAACCAAATTCACTTCATTCGCCGCAAAGACCTTTTCTATCAAAAAGTCCCGACGGATGCGCTGCGTATCATAGCTCTTGGCATCTTCAGGATGCGCTGCATAACGAATTTCATAATTTGTTTTCATGGAACATTTATTCTTTAATCCTCTTGAATAGGCACAAATTCATACTTTGTTTGCGCACACGATGCAAAATTAATAAAAATAAAATGGAACAAGCTCCATTTTATGTATTTATTTTTGTCCCGGTCTACAAATCAATATCCACTTCCACCGGACAATGGTCAGAGCCATAAATGTCGGTATGAATGTGGGCACCGGAGAGTTTTTCCCGCAAACGGTTGGAAACAAGGAAGTAATCAATACGCCACCCCGCATTCTTCTCACGCGCCTTGAAACGATAAGACCACCACGAATAAATACCTTCCCGGTCGGGATAGAAATAACGGAACGTATCAGTGAAGCCCGATTCGAGCAACGTGGTGAATTTGGCCCGCTCTTCATCGGTAAAACCGGCATTGCGTCGATTGGTTTTCGGATTCTTCAAGTCGATTTCCTGATGCGCCACATTCAAGTCACCACACACAATGACAGGCTTCCGGGCATCCAATCCCAACAAATACTGGCGGAAATCATCTTCCCACGTCATCCGGTAGTCCAGCCGACGAAGTTCGTCTTGCGAGTTGGGCGTATAGACCGTTACCAGATAGAAGTCCGGCATCTCCAGCGTAATCACCCGTCCTTCCCGGTCATGATGCTCCACGTCGATACCATACGTCACCTCCAAAGGCTGATGGCGGGTATAAATGGCGGTACCCGAATATCCTTTCTTCTCGGCATAATTCCAATAAGAAGTATATCCTTCAAAAGGCAAATCCAATTGCCCGGCTTGCATCTTGGTTTCTTGCAGACAGAAGAAATCGGCATCCAAACGCCGGAAAGCTTCCCCAAAACCTTTATCTTTACAGGCACGAAGCCCGTTTACATTCCAAGAAATAAATTTCATAAATGATTCATTTAAAATTCGAAAATACTCAGTTTATTAGTGGACGAGTTGACGAGTGAACGAGTGAACAAGAAATGCCTAAACGCCTTGTTGTCTCGTTAACTTGTTACTTGTCAACTAACTTGAGCCTGCCAAAGCAGTGTTATTCCACCCGATATTTCCACTCACGCGTATAGGTCTCTCCCTCGCTGACAGTGGTCTGCCGGCATCCCACGATGCGCCCCTCCTTATCGGTCTGATAAGCATACGTAGTCCGCTCGCCGCTTGCATCCTTGCCGGCAAGCTCCAGCACAGTATAGAGCTGTCCGTAGGCGTCGCCCAGCAACTTCCCGTAATACGCAGGCTGATGGTTGGACAAAGGATATAACTCCGCGAGGAAGAGGTCGGGCAATTGCGAGACATTGGCAACGACATGCTCCGGAGTTGACGAAAGCACATATTCCTGCTCTTCACCGTTCACGTACTGGGTGATGCGCAAAGCCTGCTCATCAGTATAATCAATATAAAGCGAAGCATACTCGCTCCCGTCGTCCAATACCTCCGACAATCTTTGCAACAAGTGGCGGCCTTCTTCATCGATATAGTAAGCAAAGGCATACGACCGCTGTGCCCCGCTCTTCTCCTGATAGAGGCAGCTCTGCGCATAGCCTTCCTCGTCCAGCCGATACGTCCAGATGTTGCCATACTCATCAATGGCCACCGCTTCCCCTTTCTCGTATGACACATACGTATGACTACTCAACTCCACCGGCTCCACCGCTTGAAATTGCTGCGTCATGGCATACGTTTCCAACCTTCCCTGCGTATACAGGAAAGTCTTAGTCAACGTCACAGGCTGGGTATCGTCCGTAATGACTTCTGAAAATTCAACAACTGACCAAGGAGTCACCGGATAATCCGCATTCTCCCAAGTCTCTTCCTCGCTACATGACGTAAGCACGGCGAGCATCATTACCATTATGTTTAACCAACGTTTCATATCATTCTGAATATCATTTCACAAACATACGCAAAAAGCTTTGATTTCGAGCTATGAAGAGCAAAGAATTTTTAATAATAAGGCTTAAAAAACAAATTATGCGACATTTTTGATAGCTGTTAACGAATCCACCTCTTTCAATCAACTAAAAGACGTAGTTGCAAATGAACCATTATGAACCATATTTGTCCTTGACTGGTATTGATAAAGTCCGTATTTTTGTGAATTTGATAACTAAAACGCACGATATATGAAACACTTAACCCGCATATCCGCTTTCGGCTCATCCCCCCGCATCCGGAAAGGCAACAAGCTACTGACAAAATGTCATTTAAGCACTGCCAAAATTTCTTATATATTCATCGGCCTACGAATATAAGTGCGTGGGCTCACGAATATAAGTACATCGGGCCACGAATATATAAGCCTTGAAAAGGCCATCTGCTTAAATCCTATAATATGTATAAAGGAACAACGACATTCAAATGCACCCAGTGCGGCGAGAAGTTCAAAACTCCCGACATCGAATATATGGCTACCATCTATTCCTTACCCCAGTCCTGTCCAAAGTGCGGGAATATCCGTACACAACCTGCCAATCTATGGGGGAAGCTGAAAGATCAGATGTATGAAGGAATTTGGGAGAGAATGGAAAAGAAAAATTAAACAAATAAATATTTAATATGAATTTATAAATCAACACAACCCACATAAACAAAAAAACATGAGAAACATCTTTTTTATTATCTTATTAATATTAACTACCATAATTTCTACATCTTGCCAAAACAGCAAGAATGAAGAAGAATCATTAACTAAAGAAAATGCAATGTCATTTTTTAGGGAATTATCACCAGAAAGAGGAGCCTTCTTTTATGCTCAAAATAGGACAAAATATACTTTCTTGGATTCTTTTTACACAGATTCCATATTTCCGGCAGTAGCTTTATGCAGCTATCAAGAACTAAAAAAAGTCACATATTCCCTAAAATCAACCCCATTGCAAGATATTGCAGACGAATATTTCAAAGAAGTAAAATCCCAATATTTACAAGACATACAAGTTGAAATTAGAGAATATACTCAATTGCAAAAACAATTATTTGAAACCGAAATCTATCCTTTAATGGAAATAGAATTAGATTCCATGCTAAATGCTGATATTACAAAAATTATAGACAGATATGCTGGAGGATTTCTTAACTATAGAAAATTGGAATTTTTCATCGGTAAAGACAGTAAGAAATTTGAGAAATTATGGAAAGAATACATTAATCCACAGTCATATAACGATCATATAAATAAATATATACAAACATATATGGATAGTATTAGTGAATTTCAGAAACAATATTTCTATGATGTTACAGGGAGAAAAATAGAAAAAGAATTGGAAATAAATGTTCCAGAAATATCAATGAACATATCTAGCGACATATTAAAACAAGTCGATTATTTTACATCCGGAGAAAAAGTTACCATGACTACAGAGTTAATAAAGGATTATGCAGCTCCGATAGCTGTTGGCTTGGCAACCGGTGGAATAGGCACACTTATTTATGAAGTCGGTAATACAGCTTATGATATACATCAGATATATAAAGATATAGAAAATCAAAAGATAGAACCTGAAGAACAACTACTCTCCGTCTGCATAGAAGAACTAAATAAAAATATTGAGGAAACTTATCTACAAGAATGCAAGCTAAAAGTTTTGGAACGAATTGAAAGCAGTAATAAAATATTATTTAATCTTATAACTTTAGGTATATGAAAACGAACTTTATAAAAGTAATCATTTGGTGGATATTAACTTTTGCCATCCAATTACCATGTTTTTCGCAAGTAGGTTCCGTTATAAAGAAGGTTGGTAAATCCATGGCAAAAGAAAGTATTGAGAAGTCTGCCAAAACAGAAGTTAAAAACATAGGACGAAATACCATGGAACAAGCCGTAGTAAAACAAGCTGTAAAAAAAAACATACGAGAGCAAATGATAAATTGCATGGAAAAAGAAGGTATAGAATCTTTCTTTGAATATAGTAATAAAAAAGTAGTAAAAAAAATATCCCATACGCGATTTAGTCCTGTTAAAAATAGAATAAACAAATCAGATTATAAAATAATTCTTAGTTCTTCTGGCAATAAGAATTTATCACCCGCCCAAAAATTCAAATCAGAATATTTACGAAGTAAACTTGCTAAAACACAAATCAAAAAAGAATTAGACGCTATTTTAGCAAAAGATCCTATTATTTTAGATGCTAAAAAATTAAAAGATTTGCTCGAACACCCTGAGTACCTCAGAGCATATATTGAAACGTATACTGGTTCACGAAAAAATTTCCAAGAATTTTTTATCCGACTAAGTATGGGTGATAAAGAACAGGTAAAAAGAATATTATCTATTCCTGAAATAAGAAGAATGATTAATAGCTCTATCAGAAAAGCGAATTCCAGTAATGGCGGTTTTCATGAGTGGCTAATGACTAAAAATTTCGAAGATTTTCTAACTAATAAAAAATGGGGAGAAGATGGTCCTTTTTTAGCTTTGGCTCTGACTAAACTTATTCAAAACACTGAATCTGTTATATTTAAATATGGTGGTTCCCATTATTTACAAGTAAATTCTGGCAGATTTCACAATGGATTAGCAAAAGTTATAGAACAATGTTCTTCAAAAGAAGAATTATTTTTAGCAATTAAGAAATATGCAAAACAAAATCTTACAAAAGAATCCTATCGGGATTTTTGCAAAATATTTAGTGAAGTTTTTAACACAAGTGATATTATCATATAATAAAATCTTAATTATCCCTTTATAATGAAGAACAAAATTCTTATTCTAAACCAAAACTCAATGATCAAAGCATCAATCATCTTATTGGCAATCATTTATGTGATTAGTCCGATTGATGTAGTGCCTGATGTTCCACCAGTGGGATGGACCGACGACGCCATAGCCATACTGCTTGCTTTGTTTTTATTGCGTATCGCATGGAGAACCCGGTAAGGGTATTATGGATAAAGTAACGGATGTGCTGAAATGGGTAACGATAGGCATCATAACCATTATGGTTTGTTTCATCGTTTTGTGCGTAGCGTTGGTTATTCACTTATTAAAATAAAAAATATAAATATGAAATGATCATTTCTGCAATAACCAACGGCATAGGCAATATTGCTACCCTATAGAAATATCCGCATACCGTCCATCCCTCCTGTCACTGCCAAGGCAGTTATACAGGCTGCACCCATGATTATCATCCATGAGACAACAAGAGGAAACAGAATGCGGATATTCCTATTTAGAAAGAGGCCGGAACAGCCAATCAATAACTCAACTTGGCTCCCACAAAAAACGAACGAGGCATTCCCGGACCATAAATATAACCGGAGTCTCTGTCCGCTCCCTTGTCAAAGTCGTCTTGATAAGCATTGAAGATGTTCTGAAGCCCGGCGTTCAGTTGGAAGGTGATCCCTTTATACAAATCAAAGTCATACGATGCCTTGAAACCTACATCCATGAACCGCTTCGTTTTCTCCGTACGGTTTGCTTCGATGTAACCGGAGTGGTGTTCCACGAGCATGGAACCGGTGTAGGTGCCGGAAAGAGCCAGACTCAGCGGCTTGACGGGCGTATAAACCATAGTAAAATAGCCGTACGTATCGGGGGTGCGGAACATCCGTTTCTCTTCGGGCACTCCTCCGTCATCCCACGAACGGGCTTCTTTGTACTCGGCATTCTGGAGGGTAAAGCCGGCTTGCAGTTGCCATTTGTTACGCCATGCCAATTTTCCTTCCAGGGTCATGCCGTACACCTTTGCTCCTTTTTCATTGCCCCGCTCCAAGATGATGATGCCATCTTCCTGCCCGATTTCGGTGAGGGTGAACACATCGTCTATGCTGGTAAAGAAACCTTCTATCAACAGATTACCCTGCCAGTCGCCCCAACTGTGGTACATATCCGCCGAGAGGCTCAGGCTTTGTGATTTCTCTTCTTCCAAGTCATCGGCCAAGCGAATCATGGATACCGTTCCGCCCACATTCTCAATGTGAAGGTCTTCATCAAAAGCCTGGGGGGCACGGAATCCGAACGAGTAGCTGGCACGCAGGTTGATGTTTTCGGTCGGGTTGAAACGGAGATTGGCACGAGGACTGAACACCGGCTTGTCGAGCATACTGTGCCAGTCCAGACGGCCACCCACCAGGATGCCCCACCGGTCGTTCTTCCATTCGTTTTGTGCGAAGAAACTTCCTATCTTCACCTTCTGGGAAATGAACCGGTCATAGCCCCACTGCGAGTCTTCCAAGTTGTCCTGATTGTATTCCACACCGGCGGTAAAGTCGGCAGGCATGAACAGACACTTACCGGCACGATACACATATTGCGAACCCACCACAAAGGTCAGGTCGTTCGTCGCCCCGTATGCGTTAGGGTCTTGTCCTCCACCGTAATAGCTCTCGCGGTCAATGTGCTGCGCTGATGCAAACACACTGAGGCGATGCTTTTCATTGGCACTGAAGTAATCAAACTGAGCACTTCCGGTATTGATGCTGTGCTTCACCTGCTCCGCAATGTTCGCCTCATGCACCGGCCGATCGAGCAAGTCTCCTCCCCTTCTGTGTTCCTGCAAGTGATGATATTCCAACGTCAACTTGGAGTAAATGCCGGTCTTGATGTAAGAGCGCATTCCCAGTGTCTGGCTTTTCAGTTCGGGAAGTTCGGTAAAGCCATCATCGTTATGGTCATATCCGGATCTTTCCCTGTTTTGTCCAAACACGGCAATTCCCATCTTGTGGTCGTCGGTAACCAACGACGCATTCAGCATCGTATTGTTATCAAACTCCGCTCCGTCGCCAATGCCTGTCAGGGTATGCGACAGTTGAGCGGAATTTCGGGTAGGCTCTTTGGTAATGATGTTGATGGTTCCGGCAATGGCAGACGAACCGAAGAGGGCTGACCCTCCTCCACGCATCACTTCCACCCGGTCGATCATGTTGGCAGGAAGCTGTTCGATGCCATACACTCCCGCAAGCGCGGTGAAAATGGGACGTGAATCAATGAGAATCTGCGTGTACGGCCCGTCGAGCCCGTTGATGCGCACTTGCTGGAAGCCGCAATTCTGGCAGTTGTTCTCCACCCGCACGCCGGGCTGAAAGTTCAGTCCCTGCGCCAAATTGCACGAGTTGGTATATTCAAACGTCTTCATATTCATCACATTCACCAGGGTTGGAGCCAGGCGGCGCGTGGTTTCACTTCGGTTGGCAGAAACAACCACCCCTTCCAACGCAATCAGGTCTTCTTCAATCTCGAAGTTCATTTCCAACGTTTTTCCTTTCTTCAGGTTTACTTCCCGAGTGATGGTCTGATAGCCGATGGCAGAAACTTCCAACGTGAAATCTCCTTCCGGAAGATTCACCAGATGGTAATGGCCGGTGGCATCCGTTGTAGCACCGATGGTTGTCCCCCGCAACATGACGGTGATATAGGGAAGATGTTCTTTCGTATGTTTATCAATCACATGCCCCACGATGTTGGCATCGGAGTCTTTAATGGGATATTCGTATGAATAAGCAAGTTGGGGGAACAGCACAAGCATAGCTCCCCATAATATAAAGTATATGGATTTCATTGATTTTCTAAGAATGGGTTTGAGTTTGAAATTACAGCTGACAAGTAACCAGTTGACAAGCCAACAAGGTATTTGTCAACCCCTGTTTTAACACCGAATAATTCAAAACCCAACAGGAGGAGCCCGTAAGGAAAGCGTCCCACGTGCCTCGACGGTTTTCATACCGGACAATGCCGGCACTACCATGATTCCGATAAGGAACCACCCCAAGACGGGGATGGACAAGGATGGGAAATCACCGGACGAAAGTATTTTGGATAAAAAGAAGATGGTTTCCGCCCCTTGTTCGGAGTGGGTATGTGCACCGGTGTTGATGTGTGAATGCACGATGATTACCCCGTGAATCACATGCGTATGGCTAAACAGCGTAATGCTCCCTAAATGTACAATAAATGCGCATAGGAAGAAAAAACGGAAGAATGTTCTATGTCTCCTTTCTTTTACCAATTAACTATCAGCCTCTTATATCTTTCGTTTGGGGCTGCAAAGTTAGGAAAAAAATAGGAGGTGTGCAATCGTAAGCGCCCCAAAACGAATGTTACCGGCCTAACGACATTTAAAGGGACGCTCCATTTCTTTAAATGAAATGCCTCTTCCCATTAAATGTAATGCTTCCCAACATACCGTGTTTTTAGGGTTATCCCCCTACATATTCCAATGAAAAACATTATCTTTGCAGGTGTAATCATCCGTAATTTTGCAAAAAACAAAAATTCATGCTTCATACACGAAAAGAACAAATGGAAGCCTTCGGACGCTTCCTCGACATTCTCGACGAACTGCGTGAGAAATGCCCTTGGGACCGCAAACAGACCAATGAAAGCTTGCGACCCAACACCATAGAAGAGACTTACGAACTGTGTGACGCCCTCATCCGCGACGATAAACAAGACATCTGCAAGGAACTGGGCGATGTATTGCTGCACGTGGCTTTCTATGCCAAGATAGGAAGCGAGACGGGAGACTTTGACATCAAGGATGTGTGCGACCGTTTGTGCGAAAAGCTGATTTACCGCCATCCGCACGTCTTTGGCGATGTGAAAGCGGAAACAGCCGGACAGGTGTCGGAGAACTGGGAACAACTGAAACTGAAAGAAAAAGGAGGCAACAAGACCGTATTAAGCGGTGTGCCTGCTGCCTTACCTTCGCTCATCAAGGCTTACCGCATTCAGGACAAAGCCCGCAACGTAGGCTTCGACTGGGAAGAACGCGAACAAGTGTGGGACAAGGTAAAAGAGGAAATCGAAGAGTTTCAGACAGAAGTGGCCCACATGGACAAGCAGAAAGCAGAAGAGGAGTTTGGCGACGTACTGTTCAGCCTAATCAATGCAGCCCGCCTCTATAAAATCAATCCGGACAATGCCCTGGAGCATACCAACCAGAAGTTTATCCGCCGGTTCAACTACCTGGAAGAACATACCCTCAAAGCAGGCCGGAACCTGCACGACATGACGCTGGAAGAAATGGACCAGTTATGGAACGAAGCCAAAAGTCTGGAGAAACAGGACTGATGGACTGACGGAATAAAACAATGTGCCAATGAGACGTATATTCACAATCTCCTTGGCACATTCACGTATCAACCCAGAAACAGGGGTCACTCCCTTACTTTTTCTTTCCTTGCATGCCTTTCAGCAAATTACGATGAAAGCGCATCTCCGCCCGCTGAACCATGTATATCTTCTTATTGGAAAGAATCTTCCGGAACTTCTGGAAATACTCTTTTTCCAACTCTTCCGAGGCTATCCGGGCATCGTAAATCCCTTTCAGAATCTCTCCATACTGTTCTTCGGTGGTCCGTTCATCCTTCCCTTTCCGCATCAACTTCCACGCCTTATCGTTCAAGACCTGCTTGCGGTCCTGCAGTTCGAAAAACAGGGGAAAGAACTTTTCGGCCTCTTCTTTCGTCAACTCCGCCCGTTCTGTTATAAAGGTCCGTTGGCGGTCGCGAAACTCTTCCTTAGTCAACCTAGGCTTCTTATCTCCCTGTGCCCAAAGTAAAGGGAGGAAACCACACAACATGACTATCAAAATACTTGCTTTCTTCATTGCTATTGTCTTTAGTATTCATCGCCTTCATCGGTCAGATAGACATACAGAGAATAATCGTCCAACATGGACTTGTCTATCACGGCATCGATGTATTCGTATTCCATTTCCGTATCCGTCTCATCGGCCCACACGGAAGCATCTTCATCTGTCCCGTCGACCCTGGATGAAGCTACCCGGATAATCAACGCTGCCCCTACAAACATAGCAGCCATGTATATCCACGGACGTATCTTCTCCCACGTGGTCGGCTCTCGATAGATGTCAGACTTTTCTTTTTCAGGAAGCCGGCTCATCAAGTCGGGAGTGAAACTCTCAAAATATCCCTCAGGTACCCGGAAAGGATTCTCCGTACCCAACGTTCGCAGTATTTTATCCTCTTCTTTCATAAGCTTTCTCCTTTCTATAAGGTTAGACTATGCCAACGGATGAAGGTTTAAATCTCCTCCTCCAATTTTTTCTCAATTTTTTTCACTGCATGATGATAAGAAGCCTTCAAGGCTCCTACGGACGTGCCGAAGATCTCGGACATCTCCTCATACTTCATATCCTGATAATACTTCAGGTTGAACACCATCCTTTGCTTTTCGGGCAAAGCAAGCAAGGCCCTTTGCAACATCATTTGTATCTTGTCGCCAGAGAAATAGGGATCGCTCTCCAGTTTATGAAGTACATCGGCATCCGGGTCGTCCAATGAAACGGTAGCGGTTGCCTTCTGCTTGTTCAAGAAGGTGAGGCATTCATTCAATGCGATGCGATACAACCACGTAGACAGCTTGGCATCGCCCCTGAAGTAATCCAGATTCAGCCAAGCTTTAATAAACGTGTTCTGAAGCAGGTCATTTGCATCCTCATGCGAATAGACCATACGACGGATTTGCCAATACAATTGTTCGCTATATTGGGCTACAACTTGCTCAAATCCCCTGCGCTGCGTCTTCTCATCCTGCAACAGAGCCATCACCTCGCGTTCATTGTAAGTGGGTTTCATATTTTTCTTATTCGCATTTGTCTATGTTAGATAGTAAAAAATAGAAAAGGTTTAATCATACCGGGAATGAAAGAGTTTCCCGGGCTAACTGGGTCGAAGGAAACACGGACCGAGCTTCATCGAGCAACACCGACTCGTCTTCATACCGGGCAGAGAAATGTCCGATGAGTAGCCGTTTCACTTCCGCCCTGCAAGCCACGGAGGCCGCTTGCGAAGCAGTCGTATGAAAAGTCTCTCGGGCACGAGCAGCATCTTCATCAGCAAAAGTGGCTTCATGAAACAACAAATCGACCCCGCGCACTTGTTCGACTACTGAATCCAACGGGACCGTGTCCGAACAATAGGCATAGCGCCGAGGCAGTTCCGCCGGACGTGTCAAGCGGGCATTCGGTATCAGTTCACCTTCCGCAGTCCTATAGTCCGCTCCATTCTTAATCCGGTTCAACTCATGGACAGGTACTCCGTAGAAATCGACCATTTCCCGAATAATATGATTCGGACGGGGCTTCTCGGCAAACAGAAAACCGCAGGCAGGCATACGATGGCAAAGAGGAATGGTAGTCACCGTCAACGAACGGTCTTTGTAAATCAACTCCGGCTTTCGGGTGCCGAACTCATGAAACACCACCCGATAGGACATCTGTTTATTGAAGAAATCCAGCATCGGCCCCATCAGTTCTTCCAATCCCTGAGGAGAAGAGATATGAAGTTCGGCCGTACGTCCCAATAAATTCAGGGTGGAAATCAATCCGAACAGTCCAAAGCAATGGTCGCCATGCAGATGGGAGATAAAGACATGATTCAGACGCGAAAACTTCAATTTCGATTTGCGGAACTGCAATTGTGCTCCTTCCCCACAATCAATCATAAAAAGTTTCTCACGCACATTCAGCACCTGCGAGGCTGGAAAATGCCGCGTAGTAGGCAATGCTGAACCACATCCCAGAATATGTACTTCAAACTTCTCCATGACACACCGTGCAAAGATAGCATTCTTTTCTGAAACATACAAAAAACAAGATGCCTGCATTCTCACGAATACAGGCACCCCACAAATGAATCTATTTAATACCATTTTATTTTTTCTTCTTTTCGGCTTCCAATTGCTCCTTCAAAGCAGCCAATGCGTCGATGTCGCCCAAGGTAGTCGAAGCAATCTGGTTCTGGATAACCGGTGCTTCTTCCTTCTTAGAAGCGGCAGCCTTCTTGGCAGCAGCCTTTCTTTCGGCTCTTTCCTCTGCCTTGGCAACATCTTCGTAGATGCGGCTATGAGACAGAATAATACGCTTGGCATCCTTCTTGAATTCAATCACCTTGAACGGCAATTTTTCCTCCAACTGAACTTGTGAACCGTCTTGCTTAACCAAGTGCTTCGGAGTAGCGAAACCTTCTACACCATAAGGCAAAGCTACAACAGCACCCTTGTCCAACATTTCGATTACGGTACCTTCGTGAACAGAACCTACAGTAAATACGGTCTCGAATACATCCCAAGGATTCTCTTCGAGCTGCTTGTGACCGAGGCTCAAGCGACGATTTTCCTTGTCGATTTCCAATACAACCACTTCGATATCGGCACCGATTTGTGTAAATTCAGAAGGATGTTTGATTTTCTTCGTCCAAGACAGGTCGGAGATGTGAATCAAACCGTCTACACCTTCTTCTACTTCTACAAATACACCGAAGTTAGTGAAGTTGCGTACCTTGGCTACGTGCTTGCTGCCTACCGGATACTTCTCTTCGATAGTTTCCCATGGATCCGGTTTCAGTTGCTTGATACCCAAAGACATCTTACGCTCTTCGCGATCCAGTGTCAGCACCACTGCCTCTACTTCGTCGCCCACCTTCATGAAGTCCTGAGCAGAACGCAGGTGTTGTGACCAAGACATTTCAGATACGTGGATCAGACCTTCTACACCCGGAGCGATTTCGATAAATGCACCATAGTCAGCCATCACTACGACCTTACCCTTCACGTGGTCACCTACCTTCAAGTTCGGATCCAATGCATCCCATGGATGCGGAGTGAGTTGCTTCAAGCCCAAAGCAATGCGCTTCTTCTCGTCGTCGAAGTCGAGAATAACCACATTCAACTTCTGGTCGAGCTCTACTACTTCGTGCGGATCGCTTACGCGGCCCCAAGACAGGTCGGTGATGTGAATCAGACCGTCTACGCCACCCAAGTCGATGAATACGCCATAAGAGGTGATATTCTTGACAGTACCCTCGAGTACTTGACCTTTCTCGAGTTTGCTGATGATTTCTCTCTTCTGTTGTTCCAACTCAGCTTCGATAAGAGCCTTGTGAGAAACAACCACATTCTTGAATTCCTGGTTGATCTTCACCACCTTGAATTCCATCGTCTTGCCAACGAATACATCATAGTCGCGAATAGGCTTCACGTCGATTTGCGAACCCGGCAAGAAAGCTTCGATGCCGAATACATCCACAATCATACCGCCCTTCGTACGGCACTTGATGTAACCCTTGATAATTTCTTCGTTTTCCAACGCAGCATTCACACGTTCCCAAGAACGGCTTGCACGCGCTTTACGGTGTGACAATACCAATTGTCCTTTTTTGTCTTCCTGATTTTCGATGTACACTTCTACCGTGTCACCTACCTTCAAATCCGGATTGTAACGGAACTCACTCATCGGAATGATACCATCTGACTTATAGCCGATGTTCACAACGACTTCGCGTTTGTTCATTGAGATTACCGTACCGTCTACCACTTCACGGTCGCTAACCTTGTTCAGCGTATTATCATACGCTTTTTCCAAATCTTCATGGCTTACGCTGGTCACAGCTTCCCCATTTTCATACGCATCCCAATTGAAATCTTCTACGGGAGTTACTTTCTCAAATTTTTCCATTAATAAATTATAAGTTAGTTTTTAGCAATTAATTAAGTGAGACATTATGTTGACTCAATAAATCGGGCGCAAAGATAGAACTATTTTCTTGAATGACAAAAAGTAAAGCTCAAAAACTAACGTTCCTACGCCCTAACGGATAGAAAGAAATAAACGTGTCAATAAAGCCTCCGTCCCAAAAAACGTCATCCGAAATGCACATTTTTGCAACAAACGCGTAATATTTCAATTTTTCTTTCTACATTTGTGCTGTATAACACAATTATGCAGCAGTTCATGGTAAAAATAAGCTTGTCAGATATCAAAGTTCCGGAACTCATTGCCGACATGTGGGCTCCACTCAATGAAGAACAACAGGAGTTTCTCGCCAGTCACTTCACCCTACAGAATTATAAGAAGAATGAGGTGATCCACTGTGAAGGCGAAGCCCCGACCCATCTGATGTGCTTGCTAAGTGGTAAAGTGAAAATCTATAAAGACGGGGTTGGAGGAAGAAGCCAGATAATACGTATGATAAAGCCCGTCGAATATTTCGGTTACCGCGCCTATTTCTCCAATGAAGACTACAATACTGCTGCCGCTGCTGTCGAACCCTCCATTATCTGCCAAATCCCGATGGATGTCATTAGCAAACTTCTCACGCAAAACAACGGACTGGCCTTATTTTTCATCAAACAATTGTCCAAGGATCTGGGAGTGGCCGATGAACGTACCGTCAACCTGACCCAAAAACACATCCGGGGCCGCTTGGCCGAATCGCTACTGTTCCTGAAAGAAAGCTATGGACTGGAAGAAGACGGTTCTACACTCAGCATCTACCTGTCGCGCGAAGACTTGGCCAACCTTTCCAATATGACAACCTCCAACGCTATCCGTACCTTATCACAATTTGCTGCTGAAAAGCTTATCACCATTGACGGCCGAAAGATAAAAATCATCGAAGAAGAAAAACTGAAGAAAATCAGTAAAATCGGATAAAATAAATGAAGAATGAAGAATGGCATTATACGCGGCAAAATGAAGAATCTTCATTTTTCGTTCTTCATTCTTCATTTAAGCGTCAGCCTTGCAGATAGCGTTCGGCCTCTATAGCAGCCATACAACCGCTGGCAGCAGCCGTAATGGCTTGCCGATAATGCGGATCGGCTACATCGCCTGCAGCAAACACACCCGGCACTTTAGTACGGGGCGTACCCGGTTCGGTAAGGATATAGCCCACTTCATCCGTATCCAAATAGGGCTTGAAGAGGTCTGAATTGGGCTTATGACCTATCGCCAAGAAAAATCCATCAATGGCTACGTCATAGCGTTGTTCGTCAGCTTCGCCCATCCGTTTCACCAGATGCACGCCTTCCACTCCGTTCTCGCCAAACAGTCCGACGGCATTGTGTTCGAACAGCACTTCAATCTTCTCATGGTTCATCACCCGCTCCTGCATCACCTTCGAAGCACGCAAATAAGGTTTACGCACAATGAGATAAACTTTGCTGGCCAAGCCTGCCAAGTAAACAGCCTCCTCGCAAGCCGTGTCGCCACCGCCTACTACAGCCACCACCTTCTTACGATAAAAGAAGCCATCGCAAGTGGCACAGGCACTTACCCCCATACCGGCATACTTCTTTTCGTCTTCCAAACCCAGATACTTGGCCGTGGCACCCGTAGCGATAATAATCGTATCGGCTTCGATAACCTTTTCATCATCAATGGTAATCGTATGAGGCATTTGGCTAAAGTCTGCCGCCGTAGCCACTCCGTAACGAATATCTGCACCAAACCGTTCGGCTTGCTTACGCAGGTCTTCCATCAACTCAGGGCCGCCGATACCAATCGGATAACCGGGAAAGTTTTCCACATAGGTTGTCGTAGTCAGCTGTCCGCCCGGTTGCAGTCCGGCATAGAGGACCGGAGACAAATTGGCACGCCCGGCATAGATAGCTGCCGTATATCCCGCAGGGCCTGAACCGATAATCAGGCATTTTACTTTTTCAGTGTCCATAATGATTCTCCTTTATTAATATACAAGTTTAAGTCTCTTTATCTCAGATCTATCATCTCAGCTGTCGGATAAGCCTTCCTATCGAAAGTAAAAAGAGTGTCCGGATAGTCTTTTCCCGTCACATAATGCCGGATATGCACCACCGCATCTTCTGCATTCCCCCGCCAACGCATACGTAAGCTGGAGGGTCGCTCGGTGCGTGGTTCCACTTGCAACTCCAAACGCTGCAAGTCCCGTTGACTATCCGCAGCGGTCATGACAACCCGGTCTTCCGACGCCATCTGAAGGGTGTACCCGCTCTGATAAAGCGAAAGCCAAGCATAAGGGTTGATGCTCTGCAGCTCTTCAGCAGTAGGTTCGGAAATATTCACTTCATCGTTTGCTTCCAGATAAGTCCATTGGATACGGCCGTCAAACCAAGTCTTCATTCCTTCCGTCTCCAACAGGAACTTTTCTCCTTTTAGCCGAATCTGTCCTTCCGAATCTCCCTCAGGGGCATGTACCGTAAAACGGATTTCTACTCCGCCTGCCTGACGGAAGTTCGCGGCCACCCGATCCAAGAAGCTTTTGGCATCGTTGTTTTGTGCCCCCAGCGACATGACTCCCCACAAACCTATGAGCAATCCGAGCAGTCTGTTCATCCTTTGCATATTTCTCCTTATTATAATGTTTTCAAGAAATCTTCCAATGCCACAATATCCGCAAAGTAAACCTCACGCGGCTTGCTGCCTTGTGCCGGTCCCACGATGCCGGCCTTTTCCAACTGATCCATCAAGCGTCCCGCCCGGTTGTAACCGATGGAGAACTTACGCTGGATGAGCGACGTGGAGCCTTGCTGATGGGTCACAATCAGTCGGGCTGCATCATCGAACAACGGGTCTTTACGTCCCAAGTCCACATCGGCCAAGTCGCTTCCACTACCATCATCTTCCGGTTCGGGCAAGTAATAAGCAGTCGGATACCCTTGCTGACGGGCTATAAACTTGGTAATCTCGGCCACTTCGGGCGTATCAATGAACGCACATTGCACACGCACCGGATCGGCACCTTGCAAGAACAGCATATCGCCCCGGCCTATCAACTGGTTGGCTCCCGGACGGTCGAGAATGGTGCGGGAATCTACCATGGCCGACACACGGAAAGCTACACGAGCCGGGAAGTTAGCCTTGATGGTACCGGTAATGATATTGGTCGTAGGACGCTGGGTAGCAATAATCATGTGAATGCCGACCGCACGGGCCAACTGGGCAATACGGGCAATAGGCAACTCCACATCTTTACCGGCCGTCATAATCAAATCGCCAAACTCATCAATCACCACCACAATGTAAGGCATGTAGCGGTGTCCCTTCTCCGGATTAAGACGACGTTCGATGAACTTTTCGTTATACTCCTTGACATTGCGCACATGAGCCAGCTTCAGCAAGTCGTAACGGGCATCCATCTCCACACAGAGGGAGTTAAGCGTCTGCACTACCTTGGTGACATCGGTAATAATAGGCTCAGCCTCATCCGGCAACTTGGCCAAGAAATGATGTTCAATGACGGAGTAAATGCTGAATTCCACCTTCTTCGGATCGACCAATACGAATTTCAATTCAGCCGGATGCTTCTTATATAATAAGGAGGTAATAATGGCATTCAAGCCGACCGACTTACCCTGACCGGTAGCACCGGCTACCAAGATATGAGGCATCTTGGCCAAGTCGACCATAAAGACCTCGTTTGTGATGGTCTTTCCCAAGGCAATAGGCAACTCGTAAGTAGATTCCTGAAACTTCTTGCTGCCAATGATACTCTGTCCCGATACGATTTTCGGGTTGGAGTTCGGTACTTCAATACCAATTGTTCCCTTGCCGGGAATAGGAGCAATAATGCGGATGCCCAACGCTGAAAGACTCAAGGCAATGTCATCTTCCAGCCCGCGTATTTTAGAGATACGCACCCCTTGTTCGGGAGTTATCTCGTAAAGTGTCACCGTAGGGCCTACCGTCGCCTTGATGCTGCTGATTTCAATGCCAAAGCTGCGCAGCGTGTTGACAATCTTATCCTTGTTTGCATTCTGTTCAGCCATGTCCACATTGGGGCCATTATCATCAAAATGTTTCATCAAGTCGAGCGTAGGGAAGTGATAATTCTCCAAGTCCAAACGGGGATTGTAAGGCTCCAACTCTTTCCCTTGATACTCCTCGTCCTCATTTGCTTCGATACTGAAGGCCGGTTCATCGGGCTCTTCATCCGCCTGGATAGGTGAAACAGGTTCCGGATCGGCCACTTCTACCGTCATTTGTACCTCACCGGAAGAAGCGGCAGGCTTTGTTGGCGGCACATCGTCCAGGTCGAGCATTATCTCGTTGGAAGTATCTTTTTCAGCTTCCGGTTCTTCCTCTACCGGCTGTTCTTCTTCTTTCTCTTCCCGGGGCATATCCTCATCATCCGACGACATTTCCTTCTTGCCTGTCCATGATTCCTTAAACTCCTCGGGCACTTTTCCATCTTCCGGCACGGAGGAAGTCACCTTCTTCCGGCGGAGGAAGTTCAGCGCAAACACTCCACGAAGCCATACCACCGTGCGAGCACTCAGATAAATAAAGAAGCACACAGCCGTAACCAGCAATAACATCCACACACCCGGCACGCCTATCTGAGACTCCAGCCAACGCCCGACATTGTATCCATGCATACCTCCCAAATAGATGAATGAGTCGGCATACCATCCGGAAAAGGCAAAGCCGAAGAATACGCTAAACCATACCAACATCAACGCACAGCAGACAAACCAACGCCTCAGATGCAAACGCCGCACTTTCATCAGTTTTAAACCGGCAGCAGCCATAAACACCAGGATAAAGAACGAGGCCACCCCGAAGCAATCGTTGATTAAATACTCGGCCAACTGTGCCCCACGCGAACCGGCATAATTGCGTACACCGTTATCGACCGCTGCCAAGTCCGAAGCCTGTCCCGAGTCAAGAATGCTCTGGTCTGCCGCTCCGGTAAAGAAGAACGAAGCAAAAGCCAACAACAAATACACGGAGAAGATGACAAGCATCAACCCCACGATGAACAGAGCCGTTTCATTGTGACACGTGGCAACCACTCTACGGAAGAAAGACGGCTTAGCTGGAGTATCTTTCGGTTTATCTTTTTTCATACATGCAATGATTTCTTAATTTACAGTCGTGCAAATTTCGTCTTTTTCCCGTAGACCTCATAATTTTTTCGGAAGAAAAATAATACATTGTCTTTCGTCACATCTTCTACTGTTTTTAGGTTGTCAAGAATCAAATCTTAAAGTCTTCTTTAGAAACAACTTCCTTATCATTTAAATAATCATCAATTATTATATCATCGGGGGTAGATATATCTTCATTTACGGGCTCTTCAAAAGGCATTAAACCATTCACCTCTACATATCCTCCTAACTTTTCTTCATAAAATTCATCTCCAACTACTGTTATCACGACTTCCTCCATTCCTTCTATTTCTGAACCATCCTCCACTTCCACAGGTGTAATTATCACTTCTTCGCCTGCTTGCCGTTTTTGTTCCAAGGCATCGGAAATGTATTTCAACTCTTCCTCACATTTGGGGCAAGTGCCTTGGCATTCCCCCTCGAAGTTACAGGGGATAGAAGCCAAAGGGATGTTGTTGGCATCAGCTACTTGCTGACGAACTTCTTTCAGTTTATTGCAGATTTCTTTACTGTCCATATGATTTCTTTTTATAGGTAAAAACATTTATATTTGTAAATCCCATTTTCCGTATGTGAGCGATACTCGCCTTTACATCATCAGGAGTGTTGTATTCAGGAATTTGGGGTATACGAATGATACAATCTGCTTTAGCATCCGCAAGCACACGAAGGTTACGCAACACTTGTTCGTTCGTTTTTCCTGTATACGTTCGGTAAATATCTCCATTCATGTCTTTAATATCTATAATCCAGTGGTCTACTGACGAAAGCAGTTCCTCAATAATCTGTTGCGGTACATACAGAGAAGTCTCCAATGTAATCTTCCAACTCTTGTCACAAATCTCCTTAAAGCGGTGGATAAATACACTATGCAAACAGGGCTCTCCACCCCCGAAACAGATTCCTCCTCGGGTTGCCATGAAATACAATGCATCTACCTTGGCTAACCGATACAGTTCATCCGGACTTATATATTTACGTACCGATGATGCATGGCATTGCGGGTTCAAACAATACTTGCAATGCAACGGACAGCCGTAAAACCCAACTAACGTAGTGACACCATGACCGTCTGTACTTAAGCAGTGGCGCTTGACGCCAATGATAGGTGCTTGAACCTGTGATAATGAATCGGAACTTACGGTCATGTATATTTGTTTTAAGATTCGATTGATAATGTATTAATTCCATACTTATTAAGTCCGTCCTCCCATTCGCTCGAGCATTCTTCCATAGTGGGTATGGGCAGACCTGCATGATCTTCGTCAATCATGTAAAAAGGTCCTTTCTCTAATTTCGTTCCGCAGAGGGGACAATAGTCGATATGAGAATACGTGGAAGTAAATCATTCCATCCGCAATGGGAGAGCATCGGCTAAAGGGTTTGTTGCTCCTCATTATGTCTTTGCTTTGTTCTTCATCCATGGTTATCTTGCTTTTATATGTTTTTAGGGAGAATGTATCTATCATTTCCGCTATTGATGCTATTATAAAAGCCAAATATAAGAAAAATAATGTAAACCAAAGAATATAAAAACAGTTTTTTGTATATCACTTTCACTTAAGCCAATATTTATAGAAAACAATCTCCTATAAAACCATATTTTACAAGCGAAAGTAACATCGGACACAGTTATCAACTACCCTTAAAATAAAATCTGCAAGCTCCGTTCTTGAAAACTGAGACTTGCAGATTTTAAAAAGGAAACAGCCGTATTTACTTTGCTTAAGCAATCAGCATCCAATGTACATTTTCAGCCCGAGGACCGAACCTGCCAACATCAGTGTACGAGATGCTGATTAGGCCAAGGGATCTTCCGTCTGGTCATTTCCCCCCGTACTGCCACCGGTACCACCATTCTCAGTATCTTCCTCTTCGTCATCGGTCGAATCACTTGCCTCTGAAGACACCAGTGTAGACAGTGTCACATTCGTTGCAAGCAGTTCGCGCATGCGTTTACTTTGGCGGAATTTCAAACTGATGCTTTCTACCGCATCCGCCCCGGCTTCTTTGGCATCTTCCATGCCTTTGGCCTTAGCCGACAAATACCATGTCCCCAACGTTCCGAACTCCAGACTATGCCCGTTCAAAATAAATTGTTCCACTTGCTGGGTGATGGCATAAGAAAAAGCCGCCATCTGCGCTTTCGGAATCCCTGAATTTTCACAAGCAAATTTAACGATGTCTTCCCAAGGAATAGTAGAGTAACGCACCACGGAAGTCAAGTGCAAATTCTTGTCCACACATGCCACACGTTGCAAACGGGTTTGTAATTTAATAGTTCCCATACTTTTAACTCATTAATTGTTAGACTTTTCGTTTTTTCTCACCAGATTCAGTATATACACAATCACTTCTATAATCCACTTAATCCAATTCATAAGCCATTCATTTTAGCAGTTACCATTTTCATTTTTCAGATTCTAAGTCACCGTAATTGCCACCGGCTCGCCGGCTTCCTCGGCAGCCTCCAAACGCGCATACAGTTTGTTGAATGCCGAGCGCGATTGCACCAGCGTATCCCATTTACTCCGTTTACCTATCAGAACGCAGCCTCGGGTATCCTCCACCGTATTCCCGCAATGTATCATCACATCTGTAAATCCGGGCACATTCTGTAAATAAGGCATCAAGCGCATGAAGCGCGGCGACAGTGCCAACCGGATTTCGTATACCCCTTCGGGTATGGCCGTTTGTCCCATTACTTTTTCTTCTTTGCGAAGATCGCGCCACTGGGGTTCCAGCGTATACCCCATCAATTCCTTTCCCGCATAAAGCACCCCGGTGGTAAATTTCTCCTGCCGACTGGTGCGAATCAAGGTAAGTTCCATTGCTTCTTCTTTTTTAAAGTGAATAAAATCAGATAAAAATACTCTCGTGCCAACCCCGTTTCTGTCGGAGTGACAAGGCAAAGTTAAGGCGCGGATCAAGCGATTTCAACCTTATGGAAATTTGATTTTGACTTGTGGAAATGGAAGTGAAAACAAGGACAGGACCCATCATGCCCTATACGCAGCCCGGAAGGTTCAGAATCAGGGTCCGCACACAGCACAACAAAATCAGGACTTATGGAAATTTTCAAAAGACTTGTGGAAATTTACCCCCCTACGCAAATGCTTGATTCCTCTATAATAAGAGGTATTCCGAAAGCGAGCGGCAATTTTGGCATAATTTTCGTAATAGTCATCCGTTCGCACACTGGCTTCGTTATGAATCAACTTCTGACAGAAATCTTTCATATGATTCAAATAACCGGTAAACTGGCGGTCACTGACTTCCAACGCCACTACTTTGGCACAGATGAAATGGTAAAAAGGTCTTTTCCCCCTTGTTTTAAAAATATCATTGCCCAACCTTTCCTGTAGGACCAAGATGTACAAGTAAGCCGCAAAGCGATTCTTGTCACACTCCTTCAATACATCCTTTCGGTCCAGTCCGAAAAAATGCTCATAAACAGCATAGAAACAATCGGCCAATTTGTCTTTATCAATGCAAGCATTGAAAATGTCGAAATCCGGAGTTGCCTCTTCCTTCTGTTGGCTCCATCGCTCCAACTCCGCACCATATTCTTCCATTAATCGCTGCAACTCTCTCGCCTGATTCAGAATGACTATGCATCTCCGCTGAAGACTCTTATACGAAGGAGGAGACATCCGGCTATCCTCTTCCTCACTTTCTGAACAGCTTTCACTCGTACCTGTACCCCGATTTATCTTCCAACGAGAATCGGTCAATCCTCTTCCGGCTGGGATCTGATTTCCAATAAGTTTTAAGCCGGGCTTAGATTTATGATATCGAGCCAGAGTATGAGCCAAGCCATCCACCAGCACAGCAATATCCTTCCGCTGAAAAGCCCAAGTATGGCAAACAGAACTGTTCAACCATTCGTACACAGGTTCTGTAGCAACTGTTCGGCTCACTTGCTGCATGGCACTTTGAAAAGCCTCCTCCTCAGCCGTCCCTATCATTTCCCAAACAGAAACAGGCGATTGCTTTCGCTCTTCCAATTCCTTTTCGGTCAGAATAGTTACCACATAAACATCTTCCTCGGCCGAAGAGTCCACCACTTCCAGAAAATGCTTGGATAATTCCCGATAGCTGCATACACGATTATCATCCATAGTCTCCATCATTGCTATATAATATAATATGGTGTAAAACGTTGGACTAAAGTAACACATTTCCCGCACATATCCAAATATGGGAAGAGAAATACCAGCAATCGATTAATTATCAGCAGATTACAAGTTTGCAAAAACACTTAAGTGAAACGTATAGAAACAGTTAAGTGTTGTACCCCCAAACACTTAAGTATTACCAGGCATAACACTTAAGTCATTTATAGGGTAACACTTAAGTGTATCTTCTTTAAATCAGAAGGCAAGTCATTTTTCCACGAAATGATATGGTAAAATAAATACAAATATAATATTCAAGAAATCCTCTTAATTCAATATAAGTACATAATAAACCCAAATTTGGCATCACAACTACATTTTTTACTTTTAAAGGAATACACATATATAGTCAATATATGGCAACAATAAAAAAGATATTAACGCCAATTTGTAAAACAACAGGAAATGCATATCAAGTTGAGATACAAATAGAAAGAAACAAGAAATATTTCCATCTAATTCATAATAAGAGAGCAAAACTATCGACATAACACATTCCAAGTGCTGTTATACATGCATAACGAAATGCTAAGGAATATTTTCAATGCAGTCCTTTAAATATAAAAAATATGCCATCACACAAGATTCCATTAAATTTTATGTCTATTTTTATGCTCACTTAAATAAATTCCATTAAATTTGCATTAAACTCATATTATATGGACACATTGCCTAATGTGAACACCCGACGAGGCGGGAACAATCCTCCTAACGCTGGACTTGCCTCCAACGTCTTCCCCGAAGCCCAAAGCTCACCAACAGGGGTGTCGGTAAGATACGCTCCGAACCCTGACAAGCAATGGTTCGTTCTTCGGGTCACCTACAACCGGGAAAGTAAAGCCTACGATTTCTTGACAAAGAATCACGTGGAAGCCTATTTACCTCTGCATTATGTGGAGAAAATCATTCGTAGTAAAAAGAAACGTGTGCTGGAGTCACTTCTTCCCAACATTCTTTTTGTTTATTCCACCCAAGAACAAGTAGAAACCTACGTGAAACATACACCGGCTCTGCCTTTTCTCAGTTATTATTACAACCACTTCCAGACCGATGCCAATGGCAACAATCCACCGCTTACCATAGGATATGATGAAATGATGAACTTCATCCGAGCAACCCATGTGGAAAACGAACATGTCAAAGTCATAGATCCACAAACCTGCCGTTACAAAAATGGAGACAAGGTACGCATTGTGGAAGGGAAGTTTGCAGGCATCGAAGGAAGAGTGGCACGAGTGTCCGGGCAACAATGCGTGGTTGTGGAACTGACTGGTTTATGTTTAGTAGCTACAGCGTATGTGCCGAATGCTTTTCTAATGAAATTATAGATCAATATTTATATATTATGATGAAATTATGTTTAAATACGAGAGATGAACTTCTCATTGTCGATTTGAGTAGGATCGCTTATTTCCAAGCTAATGGGAATTATACTCAAATAATGTATATTAAAGGACAACAACAAATGATTGTGGTAGGTCTTTCTAAAATAGAAGAATACATCAAACGCACATGGCCTAAAGAAAAATCTAGTCCTTTTATTCGTATGGGACGCAGTTTGATAATCAATCAAAATTATCTTTATTCGATCAATACACTTCGACAAAAGTTAGTATTATCTGATTTCTCTGGTCATGTGTATACACTTACTGTACCCAAGTGTTTGTTGAAAGAATATAAAAAGCAAATAAATGACAGATTTTCAGTGTCTAAATAGAAGTAATATATGCCCCAATACATAATTGGTCGTAAAGGTAATCAACCTTTTAAAATTCCTCCTACAGCTACCGGAGTAAGTGGTGAACATGCTAAACTCCTTATAGAAAATGGTTGTTGGACAATTGAAGATTTGGAGAGTACGAACGGGATCTTTTTACGAGATGATAAGGGAGATTTTAATCGGATATTCAAGATGCAACTCTCAGAAGATGCCGTAGTACGTTTGGGCAATGGCGGATATCACAGCTATACGTTTATGTTATATCGTGTATTGGCTCCCGCCGGTGATTTTTCATACGAATTTATGAAAATACAAGAGATAGCCCAACAATTAATCTCATTGGAAGCGAAGCAGGAAACTGTTGCATCGCGTAACAACTGGATAGCAAGATGTTCCGGCATCGGGGCCGTTTTATTATGTAGTGCGGCTAGCAGTTTATTTCACATAAACATAGACTTAGGAATTCGATACATGTTGATAGCCTCGGCTCCGGTATTAGTGGGTATCCTGTTTCAAGGAGATGCGGCTAAATTAAAAGAGATTAGAGGACGTCGCCGTAAATTGTTGGTTTGTCCGAATTGTGGCCGTCCACTTTCTGATTATGAAATAGAACAACGGCAATGCTCCAGTTGCAAAGCTAAGTGAATAATGATATATTAATCCCTAATTTTTATTTTATGAAACGTACATTTTTATCTTTATTAATCCTATTTTTATTCTCGCTGGGTGTTTCAGCCAGAACTTTTGTCCTAGTTATAGGTGTTTCCAATTATGGTGATGAATCGGTCAATTTGTCACAGACCACCAAAGATGCCAAGGCATTCAGAGATGTCATGGCTACGCAAACCAAAGACATTACATTATTGACGAGTAAGTATGCCAACAAGGCCAATATTCTTGAAAAGTTAAAGGCAATTTGCAATCGTGCGCAACAAGCTGATAGAATTGTATTCTATTTTAGCGGCCATGGCATGCCTGGGGGGATTTGTACCTATGATGATGTTCTTTTCTATTCAGAATTGGCTGATCAACTTTCCACTTCATCTGCCGGAGAAAAGATCTGTTACATAGATGCTTGTCATGCCGGATCTGTCAACAATGCTAATAAAAATAAAGGAGAATCATTGTCTACTGTTACTAAAGCCCAAAAGAATCAGATTTATTTAGTGGCATGCCGTGCAGATGAATATTCGTATGAAAATGCTTGGGTGGGTGCCGGTTTTTTTACTCAAGGTCTGATAAAGGGACTTCGCGGAAAGTCGGATTCGAATGGAGACAGAAAGGTTACTCTTATAGAACTGTTTAAATACATATATAATGATGTGGTCAAACGCTCGAAATCGGAGCAACATCCTCAATTGATCGGGGCGGCTGCTCTTCATGATGTCATTGTTGCTAAATGGTAGTGGAGTTTCGTAAGACTTTTCAGTACTTTCATCATAAATTCCATGAGATTCAAACCATATGCTTAAAAAGATTTTGGCTATATCTCTAAATGGGGTATTTTTGTATCAAGATTAATTAAATTTTATTTTATGGAAACGAAGAACATAACAGACCCTACTCAAGAAAATCAAAGTAGTAAAAGTAAAGTTGGAGCACAGTTTGTAACAGCCGGTGTGGCGGCAAGTATGGGTGCAGTAGGCGGTGCCGTTGCCGCTAACATCACTAATGGCACTGAAGAAGAGGTTGTGGTCACAGCCGATCCCATTGCATCCGATCAACAGGAAACAGAAGTAACAGAAAATCAACCTATTCAGGAGCAGGTTCAAACAGAAACTACCACACAACAATCCGTAGAAACGACAGAAACGCCTGTGGAAGAAGTCGAAGTTCCCATTGTGGAAGTGGAGGAACCAGTACAACAAGTAGAACCCAGCAAACCAACCGAAGGGGAAGAAGAGGAAGCTCAGCCTACTCAAGAACAAGTTACTATAGAAGAGCCCGTTAATCCCGATGAAATAGCAGATGCAATCATTGCGGAAGAACAAATTGACCCTAATGACATTGATGCAGAAGAAATCATCAATTTCCAGGAAATAGGTACTGTTTACACAGTTACGGGAGAAAGTTATACAGCCGCCGCGTTTAGCGATCCGACAGGTGAAGAATTACTGATGGTAGATGTGGATGGGGATGAAATTTTTGATGTCATTACTGATCCCATGGGAAATGTTTTAGCTCAGGCCAATGGAATGACTGTAAGCGATGCGGAAACAATGATCAATGATACACCCACTTATTTAGCTCACTCCGACGCAGAAGACGCAGAACTCCCTACCGGTGAAAGCTACCTGGATGATATCATTACAACTTAAACAATGAAGTATATAGATATTAATTATGGCTGATGAAAATTTCCTTATCCTCACTTGTCCTTATGCTGATTGCCACACGCGGTTTAAAATGAGAAAACCGCTCAAAAGCGGTGTTTATAAACCGCAGTGTCCTTCCTGTAAAAGGCCGGTGACGGTAAGATTCACTAATACTCCATCTGGAGAGCAGAAGCCATCCGGCCCTCCACAAGATGCCCCCGTAGATTATTCGACAAAACCTTTCATCAAAATTCCAGGCGAATTCGAAGTAGGGAAGAAGTCGGATATTATCTGTCCGCATTGTCACCAAGCAAGAATTGGTTATATCCCTAAAGAAGTAGGGGTAAAAGGTTTTGCTTGTCCTAAATGCCATGGGAAAATTGCTGTGGAAGCCAAAGCTCCCCAAACCCTTGAAGGAGATTTTATAATAGGAATATCCTATGATTTACCTTGTCCTTCTTGCGGGATTATCCAAGAAGGATATACTCCTAAAGAGACTGGAATTCAACCCATTACTTGTAAGCATTGTCATCATACTTTCTTTATAGAGGCACGTCAGAAGACCCAGCCAACTTTTTCTACATCACTGGTGAAAGGTAAGTTGCGTTTATTGCGCAGTTGGGGTAGAAAAACGGACTATCAGCTGAAAGATGTGGGGAAGATGATTGTCGGGCGCTACGACAAGGACTGTTTATCGGATATTTCCATTAAAAACGATGAATATATGAGTCGTCGTTCCATTGAAATTGAGGTGGTTCCTCAATATGATGAGAGACGTGTTGTGAAAGGTTATTTCTACAAATTACGTGTGCTAAAAGCTACCAACCCGGTTCTACTGAACAATGCAGTTTTGGCAGAAGGAGATGTGGTTTCATTGAATTTTGGTGACAGTATCATTTTGGGAAAAACGAAGTTTCTTTTTATAAAAGCAGTTTGATTCCTATAGTAGTTATAGTACGGTTATGGAGATAGTATTAAATCAGCCTTTGTCTTTTTGTCGGATTGGGAAGCTACCTCATCAAGAAGATGCCCGTTTTCCCGATTCAGACAGGCCACCGACTACCTGTCGTTCTTTTGTGGTGTGCGATGGTGTCGGTGGATTAACAGGAGGGGATGTGGCAAGTCGAACAGTTTGCCAAGCCATTGGTGAATATATGGAGCATGTGGATCTTACCCAATCATTCACATCGGCCGATTTCAAAGGTGTTTTGGATTTTGCTTATGCCAAGTTACTTCATGCCATGCGCCAAACAACTCCTGAAATGGCTACTACGTTGACTTTTCTATGTTTTCATGCCAATGGAGCTCTTGCTGCCCACATGGGAGATAGTCGGATTTACCAGATCCGTCCGGATATCGGTATTCTCTATAGAAGTAATGACCATTCCTTAGTGAATGCATTAGTGCATTCAGGTAATCTTACCCCACAAGAAGCAATCAATCACCCACAACGTCACTATATCACCCGTTGTTTAAGTTCAGCAGAGCATGGACAAATATCCTCCGCCGCCGATGTACTACAGATAACCGATATCGCTCCGGGAGATTATTTTTTCTTATGTTCAGATGGTGTATTACATGGTTTGGACGATGAGAAATTATTCACTCTGTTAAGTAGTGATGACTCCGATGAGGAAAAGATGGATAGGATAGCTATTTTGAGTCAGGATAGTAGTGATAATAATACAGCATTCTTAATTCCTGTACAGTCTGTCAACAATGATTCTAAGCAAGAAATTCATTGGGTTAATGAAGATTATCCAATTCCAAACCTAACCATGGAGGTAGATACCGTTCCCTATCAAATCGAGGAAATTGCTCCTTCTGAACCAACTTTTCAACATCGATTGATTAATTTTTTTAGAAAATGGTTTTAGCAATATGATGGAAAAATATATTAAGAATGCACTTGATGCCGGGAAAATTCTAAAAGGAAAGTATGAATATAAAATAGAGAAGGTTTTAGGAGTCGGTGCTTGGGGCATTACTTATCGAGTGTCATGTTATCACGGAAGTATCAAGCATTTTTATGCCATAAAAGAATATTTTCCACATAAATGGTGCGAACGGCAAGGGCAGTTGATGCACTATTCCGATGCTGTTAAAGTAAAGAGTGGACTCGAAAGTTTTTTCTCAGAGGCAAACCGATTGAAGGAACAGCATATTCTGGATGAAAACTTGGTGGGCATCAATGAAGTTTTTCGAGCTAATAACACAGCTTATTATGTGATGGAGTATATTCCTGGTTATCATTTATATGAATATGTACATATTAAGTTGAAACGTCCTCTTGCGGAGAAAGAAGCCAAAACCATTATCAGTCCAATTTTGAAAGCTGTGTCACGGCTTCACCAATATAGAATAACCCATTTGGATATTAAACCGGATAATATTCTTTTAGGAAAGGATGAAGATACTCATATTTTTCGTCCTGTTCTGATAGATTTTGGACTTTCAAAGCATTATGATGCAAATGGAAAGGCTGTTACGAAAACAAAAATATTTGCCCAATCAGATGGATATTCTCCCTGTGAATTATATCAAGAAGACGGGAAAGATATTTTTACCCCACAATCAGATGTTTATTCGTTAGCAGCGACATTATTGTTCATGCTAACGAATCAAAATCCGGAAATTGCTACGAAGATTACTCCCCAAAGTATTCGGGAAATGTTAGATGCTCAAGAAGGAATTTCCGGTTCTATTAAGGAGGCTATTTTGCATGCAATGGAAAACGATAAATCCAAACGAACACAAAGCATATCGGCCTTTGCCGATGAACTTGGTATTGATTTATCTCTTGGGGACAATCAGCTGAAAGGCAATCCCACGAAAGTGCTCGACATCATTCCTTATAAATCCTATTTGAATAAATGCACGGCAGTGGCTTCCATACTTCTCGTATTGGTGATTGGAGCGGTTATTATTTACTTTCATAAGCATAAGAAAGTAGATTTTCCTATATCCCCGAATGATACAATAACAGTTGTAAATCAATCCATTAATCCTGGACACCAAGAAGTAGATAATCCATCCAATAATGTTCCGACAAATAATGAGCCGATTTTGCAAGAGCCAGTCGAACAACCTGTCCCGCAGACTTCTGAACAATCTACTCCGATTTCTTCATCTAATTCTCATCCCATTACCAATGAACTTGATCTAGGATATGCCACTTGGAAAGGAGGGGTAAAGGGAGGGAAACCGCATGGAAAAGGCATCTTATATTTTACGAAGGACTATACAGTGGTAGATTATGCAGTTCATGCCGGTTATCGTTTGGAAGGAGAATATCAAAATGGTGAATTAGTCATCGGCGAAATTAAAGATGCCTCAGGAAATTTGTTACAAACAGTAGTGCCATAACCATGAGCTTATCCGTGATACACATCGTGGGATTTTGCATTTTGGGATGCATTTATTCCGTACAAACTTATTCGCAAGATAACTGGGGAAAACTTCTTGACTGTTTGCAGATTAAGCATGTCGACAGTCTTGCAATAGGGGAAAATTCCTATGATTTCAATGGGCATCTTTATCGTGTCCGTAAGGACAGCAGTAAGGTGGTATACATAGGGAAGCTTTTATTTCCTGACCAGATGCGCGAAACAGAGAATACAAAAGTTTTAGACTTTGTAGAAGCGGCTTTTGCTTGTCATACGTTTTCGTTAACCGAGCCTCGTTTCAAGCATATTTCTTTTACAAAGGGAACTTGGGAAGATTTGGAGAAAGTCAATGATTCTACAGCATGTTCACTTACCAATCTGGCCGGACGTAGTTATCGTATAGAATGGAATAGCTCAGACAGGAAAGTGATAATGACATTTCCTATTGAATATGACAAATTAAATAACGGTACAAGAGAGGAAATCGAAGAGGCTTTTATTAGCGGTCTTAAGCGATATAAAGTTACTTCAGGTCGCCCCCAACCTACATTTTCCATTCTTCAATTGCAATTACTGAAAGATAGCCTCTTTCTTTTGCCCGGAGATAAATATATCATTTCCAATGTCAACAGTCATTCCTATCTGATTCCCAGTGAGAATGGGAATGCCATCTTTGTTTATGACCGTGCTTTTCCTGCGGAATCGCTGGCAAATCTTTTTACAGTAGGTAATGAACGGGGAATGGAAATTGAAATAGAAATTGACGTAATCAAACATGAATATGGGATCAAAGAAACTCTGATCGTTCCCCTGGAAACTTTGGTGCAATATGGTATAATGAACGGATGTCGAGTCTATTGGGGAACGGAAAGTGTCGAGCAAGGAGAGTTGAAAGCCTCGGTAATTTTCTACAATCCGGATGAAGGTTACGACCATATTTTTCGTATCAAGTGCCCTCTATCCGAATGGGATTCCGATTCCTTCCGAATTCAAGCACGAGCCAGTCTTTTTATTCCGACTAGTAATGTGGACAATCTGTTACAATAATACAAAGCATTGGATGTCTATGAAGAAAATGATTGTTAACCTGTTGATAGTTTGGGCTCCCTTTTTATGTTGGAGCCAATCGACCGTTAATGAGCAGATAAATGCTATTATGATGGATGAAAACTATCTGTATGCCGAATTCAGTCACGAAGATCCTAGTTTAGCTTACGAAAATGCCGTCCATGAACTGCTGGCTCTCATCAACGAAGTTCGCCAAGAAAAAGGTAAAGCTGTTTTGCAAACTAACGATATCATAGTACATGTCAAGGAACTAAGTTATGACCGTGGAGACGTGAAGTTGGTATTTGTTTATTTACCAATAGAGGACGCCCTTTCCCTCACGGCACGTGAAAGCAAAAATATTCCCATCCAAGTGAAAGAAGAAACACGCCCTACTGCCATCAGTCCGTCGGAAAAAGTAGCACATCAACCTTCACACCCGGCAAATACCTCTCAACCGATAACGAAAGTAAAACCGATCAATCAAGACGAAGTGGTAAGTGTGCTATTCGAAATACAAATGATGGACGATATTGGTGGATTCATGCAAATGTTCCAATCAGAAGGTAAAGTATCCGCTTTTGGAATTCCCAATTCGATGAACGATATTCCCAATGATGCTTATTTGATTCTGTACGACCGAAGCAGAGCCATCAAAGCGATCTTATCTCCCCAAGAAAACGGGCAACGAATTAACTTACGGACAATGGAAACGGATCAAATAACTCATTATAGCGGACATGGAGTGTTTTGGTTTAAAAAATAAAATGATATAATGATATGAGAAAACTGATTATTCTTTTATGGGCATTTTTAGCCTTCTATATGGATGTAAATGCCGACATCACCTTTAAATTTACCCCACGCAGTACCGGTCATTTGACCACAGCCATGAAATCGAAAATGGAAAAAGATATTTCAATTTTGCTGACTGAGATTGATGCTGCCGGACGAGAGAATCGTGCATTAGACTTATCTTCATTGAATATGGAGCCTGAAGCCAAATCCAATTTAGCTTCTTTTTGGCGCATACTTCCTTTCGTATGCGAGTTCACCCAAAACGTATCTGAATGTCTGCAAGATTTTCAAGGATATCAGGTCCGAAAAATAAAAGTTTTAATGAAACCGAAGAACAACACCTACAAACAGAAGCTCAATCGCGAATTGACGATTAGTTTAAGCAAAGACGGAGTTATCACAGGGGTTCGTCCTGCAGCTGAACTGAATGAAGATTATACAATGATCATGAATGATGCCCAAGATGTAACGGACTTGGTGCAACGCCGTGAAATTCTTAAATTCGTGGAAGACTTCCGCTGTTACTACAATCAACAAAATATTCATGCCCTAGAAAAGATTTTTAGTGACAATGCCCTGATCATTACCGGAAGTGTCATCACACAACGCAACACCGGAGACGGGAAACCCATGGTCACTAATGTACTGTATAAAAAACAAAACAAGAAAGAATATTTAACCAGTCTGAAAAGAGTTTTCGACCGAACCAGTTTCATCAATGTCACTTTTGACCGCATTTCTGTAAAAAGACACAGTGCCAAGAAAAACATTATAGGAGTCACACTTCACCAAAAATGGGAAAGTTCCTCATATTGTGATGACGGTTGGGTCTTTTTGCTTTGGGATTTTAATGATCCGGAAAGGCCACAAATCCATGTACGTACTTGGCAACCAGATCAGGTGGCTCAAAAAGATGGTATTTTTAATGAAAACGATTTCTTCATCCCTTAATCTCAACTTGTTTTCTCGTTATGAATAGAGTGTTTGTTTTTTCGTTGTTATTACCAATCTCTATAGGATTATATGCCCAAAATCTCCGAATCGAAACAGTAAGATGGCGTACGCACGATTTGTCTGCCCGTATTCATCCGCGTTTGGATTTGAACAAAGATACTTGTGCCCTGTTAAAGGTGATCACTCCGGAAGACTCACTTTCTTTCCAGGGCAATATCATCGGAGATGTCACATACCAGAAGGGAGTTTATTGGATATATCTGTCTCACGGCACTCAATTTGTTCAGTTTCAATCAGCTCAATCTTCTCCGTTGTTCGTCCAATTCGAAGATTATGATATAAAAGGATTACAAGGCGGATACGCCTACGAGATGTTGCTCCAAGATGAGGAAGCATCCCATGAAAACCAATGCAACGAGTGCAAGTAATATGAATAAACTTAGTTTTAATAGATGTAAGTATTATGAGTTTTAAATCTCTACTCTTATCGGCAATTGCCATTTTTATCTGCATGGGAAACAACTTGTATGCCCAGGAGCTTTTTGTTAAAAGCTTCCATCAAGTAACGAATGAAATCAACTGGGTACCCACGCAGCGAAAAGATCTGAATGGAAAAAGCTGCGCATTGCTCCGAGTATCTTTGCCTTATAGCGAACAGACTTTGTTTAGCGGCAATGTGATAGGTCAAGTAGAATATGTGGGTAATGAGTATTGGGTTTATATGTCAAACGGTTCCCAGTTTCTCAGAGTGCAGTATCCCAACTGTGAAACACTTACCATTGATTTCAGAGCACATGAACAGGTTGGCGAGGTCATATCTAAGAACGTATATGAACTGGTTTTGAAAGTGCCTAAGCCCAATGAAAGAATGACTCCGGAAGAATATTGGCAAGAAACAACAGAAGCAAAATCGGCACTTGAAAATAAGGATTTTGAAAAAGCCATTTCACTATATGAGGCCGCCAAAGCTAACTTATCCAATCGAAACGAAATGACCTTTGCCCATGAAGTCCAAGAAAATATCGACTATTGCAAACGAAGGATTGCTTTGAATAAACTCAAAGCTGAACAATGGAAAGAAATGCCTCAAGAAGGCTTTTGTAGTTTCCGCTCAAATAATAAATATGGTTTCATCGATTCAATTGGAAATCTGGCTGTCCCTCCTATCTATGACCAGGTATGGGAATACCGCGATGGGGTGGCGTGGGTAATGAAAGACAGTTTGTGGGGAAACATCGATGCGAAAGGAAACTTAATCGTACCCTACACGTATAAATATATTTCTCCCATTTATCCCGAATCGTATGAGCAAAACAGGTGTTTAAGTGTTTCAAAAGATATGAAATATAGAGGAGTAGTTGATTATAAAACCGGGGAAGAAATCCTTTCCTGTAAATATTATCAGCCCTATACTTTTGAAATTGACAGGGGACCCTATTTCTGTTATATAGACGATAAAGAACGTCCTGTCTTTATCAATAAGAAAACTGGTAGAGAACAATTCAAGCTTTCATCCGGAATAAAATTCGGATATTATTTGGGTGATGATGGGGTTTGCCAGGTATATAAAGAGAAGAGAAAGCAACACTTGTATGGCTTGGTTGATGTGAACGGCAACGAGATATTTCCCTGTGAATATCATGAATTCAAGACCTTAGATGCCAATCCCCAATTTATTATTGTAAGTCCTTTTACCCACTATTTAGAAATTGATACCAGATTGTACAATTTGAAACAACGCACTTATGTGGGCGGAAAGTATACCCGAATATGGGGACGACATACGGACAGGTTAGTTACCGTTTATATAAATCTTGAATATGAAGAGTTATACGGAGTGTTAGATTATATAGCCAACAAAGAAATCATTCGACCCACTCATAGGATTAAAGATATTGAATTGCCTACTTCAGAAGAAAATCCCATTATAGCTAAATCCAGTAGAAAAGATCGATTCGGGAAGGATAGGTTTTATCTATATGATTGGGAAGGCAATCAATACATAGTGCCCTCAAACGATGACCGTTTGAACTTTCAATGCGGATATTCCCGCATCAAGCAAAGCGGGAAGTACGGGTACATCAATGCGAAAGGGGAAATTATTTTGCCTTGTAAGTATGATGCGGCCAATCCATTTGTTCGCCATGGAGATCTGGTAGCGACTGCCGTCCAAGAGGGTAAGGATGTGTATTGTATCACTCCGGACGGTAAACGAATAGATTTAAGTGTTCAAGATTTATATAAATATAGTCAAAAGCAATAGTTTTTTGTGTTATGATAAAAAGATTTCTGGTCGTATTATTAGGGTGTAATCTGCTTTTAGGGTTAAAAGCCCAGAACTTGAGAATCGTCTCCTTAGTCAGTGAGCCATTAGACCTCTCTGCCAGTACCCAAGCGCGTAACGATTTGGAAGGGAATGCTTGTGGACTTGTAAAGGTTTCCATTGCTAAAGATCATGTCTCATTTGAAGGCAACATAGTGGGACAAGTTGATAACCATAATGGAGAGTATTGGGTTTATCTTTCACCCGGTACCAAGTACTTGAAAGTGAAACAGCCCGAATTCATGCCCTTAATGGTAACTTTTGCGGATTATAACCTTCCGCAAATTGAAGGTAAAACTACTTATCTGTTAAATATAGAGTTTGACCGACCACTGATATATAACCGCGAAGAATTTTATAAAGTCGCCTTGTTAGCAAAAGAAAAAGAAGGAACGAAAAATATCTCCCAAGCAGAATATCAACAAATGATTGAACAGTATCATATATTTGTGAATGTCTATAATCAATGGTGGGATGATATTGATGAGGCAAAAAAATATAATGATGTTAAGGGACTTGAAATTTATAGGCAAGTAGCCAATACAGAGAAGATGGAACTTCTTTGGGAAGGAGCTACAGGTATGGCCATTGTTTTGGACGATGCCTATCATAACCAACTTCTGGATGAAAATAACGTAAACCGTTATAACTTGATGGATGTGCAACGTCGGAAATTGCATAATCGGATTGTTGGTAACGGTGAAGGACTGTATCCCAATTAATTTATTTATTATTTATTTATTTTTGATAGATTATTTTCTGAATGCACTTGTACTAAAAATTTGGATTGTGTAAATGATGATCATAAAACGTAGATTTTTTCTTATAATATTTATCTTAACGAACTGTTTTTTCTTATACGCACAAGAGGCTGTTGATTTAGGTTTATCTGTAAAATGGGCATCTTTTAATGTGGGTGCTACTGTTATGGAAGAAATTGGGAATTATTATGCATGGGCAGAAGTCAATCCTAAAAAGAATTATAACGATAAAAATTCAATATCATACGGTAAATCAATATCAAATATCAAGGCTAATCTACAGTTTGATGCTGCTACTTACTTATGGGGGGCAAAATGGAGAATGCCAACCTTATCCGAAATATCTGAATTAGTAGAAATTTGTGATTGGCAATTTGTTACTCATCGTGGAGTTGATGGTTATCTCATCACCGGTCCTAATGGAAACTCTATCTTTCTCCCAATTACAGGTTGGCGCGAAGGAAGAAAAAAACATCTATCTGATGTATTATGTTGCTATTGGTCCTGTAGTATGACTGAGAATAATGTACTAAATGCTCACGTGCTATGGTATTCAAAAAGAAAAGAAATAGATGAATGTATTGTTACTAGGAATCGATTTATAGGATGTCCTATCAGGCCGGTATATAACGAATATCCGGACAAAGAATCCCAATATATATCTTGGATACGAGAATTCGATAAAAAATATGTAGGTGAAAAAATAGTCCTAGGTGCTAAAGCTTCTTCCAAACTTAAAGTCTCGTATTCTTTTTATAAAAAACCCAAAGACGCAATCATTAGCGGTAATTATCTTGTATCTAATATACCTGACACCATATGGGTAATGGCTTCTCAAGCAGGAACAGAAAAGATTATGAAAGCAAAACCTAGAATTAAAAACATAATTATTAAAAATACAGTAAGAGAATATGTTGATCTTGGACTATCCGTGGCTTGGGGTACACACAATATGGGAGCTACATCTATTTATGAATCAGGGGATGTTTTTGAATGGCATGAAGCTTCATGGAATCGATCTAAACAAAATAGGCACTATGATGCAGCTACATCAAAGTTGGGGGAAGGCTGGCGTTTGCCTACTAAATTTGAATTTGAAGAATTAAAAGCGAGATGCACATGGGAGTTAGTGGAATATGGTGGTATAAAGTTGAATAAAATTATTGGCCCTAACGGAAATTTTATTTTTATGCCATTAACCAATTATTGGATATTAAATACATATGTTAATACCTATTCTACAAATTCAGAAATATTCAGAATGTTACCTACAAAAAACGGATCTTCGTTTCTTAATAACATAATTACGAATCAGAATCAGTATACCGCTAATATTCGTCCAATTTCTAAGATAGTTCAAGATACTCAATTTACAATGAAGACTTTAATTGTTAGTCAAATCACCATTTCGCCGTTAGATTTATCAGCAAAAATAAAGAAACGATTTGATTTAAATGGAGTAGAATGTGCTCTTCTACGAATAGTATTACCTATTAAAGGATGTTCTTTTTCTGGTAATATTATTGGGAATTATGAATTTAAAGTAAATGAATATTGGGTCTGGTTGAGTTCTGGGTCTCAATCGTTACGAATTCAAATACCTGGATATGTTACAAAAGATATTTCTTTTCAAGATTACGGGATAAACAAAGGATTAGAAAAAGGTGAAACTTATATGGTATCTTTTAAATTAAATTAACTTTATATTATTAAGCATATTTCCTGAGATGTGTTATAACAAACAATTTTTAAAAATACATACACTTATATTATGTCTAATGATATGTATTCCTTATTCTGCTAAAGCAGATGAGGTTAAAGTATTAGGATTCTATCAACAGCCTACGGATCTGACAGCCAGTGTGACCCAAAGGCGTGATCTAAATGGTAAGATTTGTGCGTTGATAAAAGTCATTCTAACAAAGCCTCATGCTACATTTGAAGGGAATGTAATAGGCGATGTGGAATTTAAGACCAATGAATATTGGGTATATGTCTCACAGGGGACTAAATCTTTAAGAATCAAAGTGCCCGATACTCAGCCTTTGACAGTTTGGTTCGAAAATTATGGAATAGAACAAGCAACAGCTAAAACCACTTATGAACTGATGCTGCTTGTAGAAGCGCAGCATTCCGCTCCACAAATGCAAAAATTACATATCCAATATGTTCCCCCTCATGCGAAGATACTGATAGATGGCTATGAATTGGAGGGAAACGATGGATCGATATCGGCCTTGTTACCGGTAGGCGTTCATAAATGCCAGCTATCTAACGACACCATTACGAAAGAGCAAAACTTCACTTTATTTGCATCTGCACCTCAAGAGATACTTTGGGATTTATATACCGGAACATTTGCATCTGCATCCCAAAAGACTTCGGAAGATCAATATGCCGAGGCAAAAGATAAGCCATTAACTGTTTCATATGAAACAGTTATTACGGAAAAAGAAATATATGGGGCAGCGTTGCAAAAACTGAAAGAATATAACGATGTGGAGGCTGAGCAAATGGCAAGAAAAGGTATTGCTTTAGGATATATGATTTGTTATGAAATCATTGAAGCACTGCTAATACGCGGATATTATGACGAAGACTTAACCACACGGAAACAAATCAGTAAAGAAATCGAAAACTGGAGAATTGATTACAAAAATAAAAAAGAAACAATACGAGCACCTAGATTTGCATTTATTTCAAAATTTAAAATCTATCATGAAAGTTATAATTAAAATAACATTGTTGTTTGTATTACTAACATTTTCGGTTGGAGCAAATGCGGGGTATGCCATTTTTGCGGCTCGTGACTTAGTTATGGAAAAGAGACTTAAACAAGACAGTATCATGGCTGAACAAGGTTTTGTAGATAAACAGTTACGATGTGCAATAGCCTATTCCAGGAAAGGTGACTATCGTGTAACACGCCATTTCTTAGAAAAAGCAATCGAAGCAGGCAATGACACAGCAACCTGTTATCTTGCTGAAATGGAATATTTTGGTTTAGGCCAACAAGCTAATAAACAAAAGGCTTATCAACTAATCCGGCAGGCTCAAGAACATGGAAACAGGCTGTCCAATATGCTATTGGGAATCATGTATTACTACGGAGACGTCATTCCACGAAATACCGAAAAAGCATATACCTATTTTACTTGGGTGCCAGATAATAGCCTATATCATAAATTAAAATGTTATTATTTGTACAAATGTTATTGCTATGGCAGAGGCGTTGAAAAAGATCTCCAGAAAGCTGAGGTGATGTTACAAAAAGCTATCTGTGAGTCTGAATGGTGGTGGTCGGATGAATGCTCGAGGCACGATGAGGAAAAAAAAGCTGCCATCCTTCTAAAGCTATTAAATTCTGAAAACGAAAACAATTGAATGCTTCTATGAAAATGAGATGTTGCTGTATTCTTCTATTCTTCCTGTTTTTAAGTTTCCCTACTTTCTGTCAGAAACCGAATGTAGAAGGAATCTATGCAGATGTCCATGATTTATCTGCCAATACGGAACCACGCTATGACTTAAACAAAGAACGCTGTGCTTTGGTAAAAGTGCGGTTCGTGGCCAAACATGCGTCGTTCGAAGGAAATATAATTGGGGATGTGATCAAGAAGGAGGGTGAATATTGGGTATACATGACCAAGGGATCTCGCTATTTAACAGTGAAACATCCGGATTTATTGCCCACCCAGATCATGTTAGATAAATCACAGCCTCTCGAAAGCGGGGTAGTATATGTACTGACTCTTTCTATCCCTGATAGTATGTATGCAACCGTGATGCGACGCAATGATAGTGATACGAACGATTCTGAATCGTCCGAAAGGAAGTGTATCGTTTCCGGCAAAGTATTCGCAGAGAATGATAGCATAAAGCCGTTGGGAGGAGTAACCATCTATCAGAATCTTCAAGAAGGGAGCTATGAAAGCATGGTGTATTCTTCAGCTGATGGAAGTTATTCCATTCCTAATATCAAACTTGGAGATAACCTGACTTTTACGTATAAAGACTATCAGACACAGACTGCTACCTTGCAATCTTTTCAGGATGCGGAAATGGATATAACCATGAAGTTGAAAGTAATACAAAAGATACGTGGCACAGTGTGTGACAGGAAAGGAAATCCCATGCCGGGAGTAGCCATCACGTTAAAAGAGGCAGAAATTCATGCGATATCCGATAAGAATGGGGATTTTGAAATCACCACAGAAGTCTTGAATGGAATTCTGCAATTTACTTATGTAGGGATGAAAACCGTTCAAATTCATTTTAAAGATGTGATCTCTAGATATATTGTGGTAAAGATGGAAGAATGGAGTAAAGCGAAAGGAGATATGGATGAGATTATTACAATGGAATATTGACCCAACAGGTTTTAAGGTACAAAAAATAAGAATTTAAAATGAATAAAAGGCAATTTTTAACGTTTATCTTGTTATGGTTAAGCTGCTTAGCCATTCATGCACAAGATGTACAGGTTAAGTTTGAATCGAAAGCGGAACCCATGACAGTGCCTATGCAACGCAAAGACCTGAACGGTGATCTATGCGCCTTGGTCAAAGTGTTACTTCCTCAAAATGATGTAGCCTTTGAAGGCAATGTCATAGGGAAAGTAACCTTCTGGACCAATGAGTATTGGGTATATATGTCTCCCAATTCCCAGTATTTACGAATTAAAATTCCAGGCCGCTATCCGGTTTTGGTAAACTTTACACAATATGGGATAGAGGGAGTAGAGAGCAAAGGTATTTATGAATTGCTGGTGAAAATAGCCAATTCATCCGATGTGCATCAAGACATTACTGTGCCTACGCACTTATCATTGGCTTGTAGAAACAAAGAAACCGGCGAACGAATATTTCTATCACCGGATAGATGGAAGAACGAAAAGGAATGGCAAGAACAGTATCAACCATTGGGAATGGTTGTTATTCATAGGGACGTAAAGTGCATCGTAGCTTTGGAAGAATCGATTTATAGAAAATGGGGATTAACAACTGATGTAAGAGACTTACAAAATTTTGATACGGATAGAGGAGATGTGATCGATCGGGATGGATATGCCAATTCAAAAGCTATTTATAATGCCAATCCTTTTATAGAAACGGCTGCGGTGGAAGCTCTCCAATATAAAGCGTTCCCGGAAGATCAAACAATATGGTATCTGCCATCCATGATGCAACTCCGCATTATCATGGACGAATGGGAGGACATCAATCAAGCCCTGGAGGCATGCGGAGTGGCCAGTCACCATTTGTTGCAAGATTCTTATTGGAGTTCGGCAGAAAAAGATGAGAAGAAGGCATGGATGGCCCAATATAATGGCAGATATTGTCAATGGGAAGCTGGGAATAAAGGACAATATGGCCACGTACGTGCTGTTACCGATGTGGAGGTGAAAGAAAAAACGTATGAAAAAGTCGAATCTTTTTCTATGGCTTGCTATGACAGCGAGAAAGAAGAAATACGGTACTTTAGCAAACAGGAATGGCAGTCACTTACACTATTAGAGCAAATACGACTTCGCCCCATTGGGGTCGCATTGGTCACCCCAGAGCATCAGCTCATCGTAGCCTCCGGAGATGCAGCAGAGGGAAAAGAAGTAAAATGGTCAACTTACCGAGAACTTCCGCTTCTTACGAACTATGAAGAAAAAAAAGACGGAGACTATAATACGACTCTATTGAGAAAGAAAAATATCGATTTAAAGAAATTTCCGGCAGCATTGGCTGCATTGGAATACAAACCAAGGAAGGGCGTACACTGGTATCTGCCCAGTTGGGAACAATTGGAGGTTATACATGAGCACCGAAAACAACTCAACGATACTCTTCAGTCATATTTTGGTGAACAAGCTCGAATGGAAGGTGACTATTGGACATCAAGTATGAGAAGGGAAGACTATGTACGTGCCATTCGTATTTCGAAGGACGCAGATTACCAATTAATTCCCTTTTGGAGCTACTTTAACTATTATAAAGGGTATAAGTGCAAAGTCAGAGCCGTCACTTCCATTTATCCTTTAAAGAAACGAATCACATCAGAAATGGGAGATTATCGATAACTAAACAACCCTAAGCTCATCCAAAAACTCCACTAATTCAAACAAGAAAGCTTCAAGAAATTGTAATTCCAATTTCAAAGCATTAATTTCGTAGCATCATAAATAACTAAAATCATACAGCAATGAAAAAGGAACATATCGAAAAGGCCAAAACGATTGCCGGCAAATCGGCAGAAGTAATCGGAGCAGCGGGCGTAGGTGCCGTAGTGACAGGAATGACCATGAAAAAAGAGGAGGAAAATGATACACAAGAAGATCAAGAAGTTATTATTCAAGATACACCGGTGGAAGATCCGGAAGCGGTCATAGTCGACAATCCGGAAGAAGTGATGGTGGAAAGTCTGGAGGAAGTTGTCATTGAAGAACCGCAACCGATTTTAGAAACAATAACCGTTGAGCCTGAACCCATTGTAGAGGAGGAACTCCTTGCACAAAATGAAGGAACAGACTCTATGGATGTATACATTGATCCCGCCGAAGTGGAAATCGATATAGAATCCCCTTCAGACACAAACGATTGGGAGGAGAACTTACTGGCCGATGGTTCTGATACAGATAGTCTACTAACTGATTGTGACCCGGGAAATATAGATCCATTGAATGATATTCTTGCCTGATATAATTGAATTTATAATAAAACTTACTTTTATGAAGAAATGTCTTTTTATAATCGGAATGGCTTCCATTGGATTGCTTAGCCCGCAATGTGTAAATGCTCAGCAGACTTTGGAAGAAGTGAAGGATAGCCTTAATGCTATCGTGGATTTAGCCAAGAAAGGTGATGCCAAAGCACAAAACGTAGTCGGTTCATGGTATTACGCCGGCAAACATGTCAAACAAAACTATACAGAAGCTGCCCAATGGTGGGCACGTTCGGCCAAACAAGGCTATGCACAAGGTATAGGCAACTTGGGACTTTGCTATCAGACCGGTCATGGAGTAACAAAGGACTCCTTGCGAGCCATCGGACTTTACAACCGCTCCATACGGGAAGGGAATACAGCCTTGTTCGCACAAAACCAAAAACGGGCTGACGAGGGAAGCATATTCGACTGTGTATTTGTAGGTTCTTGTTATCAAAAAGGAATAGGTACCCAAAGAGATTTGAATAAAGCATTAAATTATTATTTAAAAGCTGCAAGCCGGAATTCGGTAGATGCTCAACGGGAAGCTGCCTTACTTTACCTGAACGGGAAGAAACCGGAAGAAGCAATCAAATGGTTCAAACGAGGAGCTGACAATGGGGACATGCCTTCTATATTTTACTATGGAAAGATGCTCCATGACGGAATGGGAGTCAAGCAAGATGTCCAACAAGGTATGATTTATCTGCTCAAAGCTGCTGAAGCAGAATTTCCCATGGGACAATATGAAGTGGCCCAAGCTTACTTCAAGGGGGAAGGTGTCATGAAAAGCCCGGAACAAGGAGTGGAATGGTTGATAAAAGCCGCCAATAATGGAGTTTCGAATGCCCAATACCAATTGGCACGCCGCTATGTGGATGGCGACGGCCTCCCATCAGACTTTGACCAAGCAGTATCATGGTTTGCTATTGCATTACCCAAAGGACATATCAATGCTTTCAAGAAACTGTTTGAAGAGGGAGAGAACAGTTTAAAGGGAAGTCCATTTCATGCTTATCTGAAAGGATTACGTTACTATAGTGATAAAGACTTTGACAATGCACTCAAGCAATTCAAAGCGGTAGAAAAGGAGAAGCACGAAGAAGGAAAAACCATGCAGGGCGTTATCCTGGCCAATAAGGATTATGCAAAATACAATTTGAAGAAAGGTATCAAAGCGCTTAAAAAAGCTGCGGAAGGAAGTCCTATGGCCAACTACCTGCTAGGAGGTATCTACGAAGCTGGGAAAGGGGTAGACAGAGATATGGAGCAAGCATTGGCCCATTTGACACAAGCTGCCGATGCCAACTATGCACCCGCTCTTTGTTATTTAGGTGACATGTATTACGAAGGCCGTGGCGTGGAACAAAATTATGAGAAAGCCATTGATTATTACAACAAGGCAAAAGGACAGTTAAGTCCCAATGCTTCCAAACGTTTGGCTTCTTGCTATGAAAATGGATGGGGTGTGGAAGTGGATGAAGAAAAAGCTCAAGCCATTTTGAAAATGCAAGGAGGAAGTACAAACGAATTACTGAAGTTAGTGCCGATGAACTAATGCGTTCCATTCCTGTTGATGTCCGTTCGATCGGGATGACAACTAGATGGGACGGGCATCAATAGGCTCATGTAAAAAACATTTGCGAGCTAAAATATGAACCGTTTACAACAAATAGACCTAGAAACTGCTTACTGGCAACGTGAACGCCTCAAGTTGACCCACCCTTTGCGACAACTTTTCTGGGAATGTACGCTCCGGTGTAATTTGGCTTGTCGTCATTGTGGGAGCGATTGCAAAGTGGTGGACAACATGCCGGAAATGCCTTTCGAAGATTTTGCCCAGGTGCTTAAGGAAGTGAAAATGCACCAACCTAAAATAAAGACCTTGGTACATACGGTGGGGGGAGAACCCCTTGTGCGCAAAGACTTACTAGAATGTGGTCGGAAAATTACGGAAATGGGCTTTTATTGGGGGATGGTCAGTAACGGCATGTTGATTGACAAATCCTTAATGAAAGAACTTTCAAGAGCTGGGTTACGTTCGTTAGCAGTCGATGTAGACGGGATCAAAGAAGATCATAACTGGCTCCGCTGCAATGAAAACAGCTACGACCGTGTATTCAATGCCATCGGACATATTCGAAGGACACCTCATCTGGTATGGGATGTGATTACATGCGTCAATCCACGCAATTTGCCACACTTGCGTGAGTTAAAGCGATTGTTGATTGAGGCAGGCGTAAGCAAATGGCGGTGTTTCACCATTGTTCCCATGGGCAGAGCGAAAGGACAGGAAGATTTGTTGTTAAGTTCTGATGAGTTTCGCGAATTAATGGATTTCATCGTGGAGACACGTACTGAAGGCAAAATCAGTTTGTCGTATGCATGTGAAGGTTTTTTGGGCGATTACGAAAGACGAGTCCGCAATCACATGTACACTTGTGTGGCAGGACTGACTGTGGCATCGGTCTTGAGCGATGGGGGAATTTCCGGTTGCTTGAGCATCCGCAGCCACTACCGGCAGGGCAATATTTATAAAGACAATTTTTGGGAGGTATGGCAAAATCGATTTGGCATTTATCGCAATCGGGAGTGGATGCATAAGGGTATCTGCGCCCATTGTGACAAGTTCCGTTACTGCGAAGGCAATGGATTTCATTTGCGTGATGAAGAAGGAAATTTGATGCTTTGCCATTATCACAAACTGATGAGTTAAATATTTGAAATAGAGATAGCATATGGATAAGCAATCAAAAAAAGACATACTGGCTACTGCCGCAGGTACAATGGCAGGTAGCGCAAGCGGAACATGGGCAGGTAACCTACTTCAAGAAGGTCTGAAAACACAAGAACTTACGGAAACGACAGAGAACGATACGCCAACAAACGATGACGATTCCATAGAAATTCCGGTAACAGAACCGGTCGATATAGAAGAGTCAGATCCTGTCGAAGTAATCGAAGTGGTAGAGGTGGAACCGGTAGAGGATCCGGAGCCAGATGACCCGGAACCGATAGATGATCCGGAACCAGATGACGTGGATCCAATGGATGATCCATATATAATGATGTATGGGGGCCCAACATTCGATCCTCCGATCGATGATATATTTCCAATCAATGATGATGATATAATCGATCCGAACATATGGGAGGAGGAATCTGGAGATCCAAACGATATTTCAGACGATGTTAATGACAATTTAGATACCGGGAATTTTGATTACCCTACTCAGGATGATACAATCATACTATAGAAACAAATGGATAATGACGATTTAAAAAAAACGGAATTATTATACGGTGGTCCTGTCAATGATAAATATGATGACACAGTTCAGGTGGATTCGCTTATGACCGTATATGGTGCGCCGCCACAATATATTAAGCATAAAAAAGGGTTGGGGGCAAAACTTCGGCAAAAGATACATGCCTTGTTTTCCCCATTATTTCATCATAAAAAAGAACGGTGATATGAGAAAATTTTTCTTTATTTTAATCTTGTCGCTTGTCGGAATAGCCCATGCGAAAGCACAATCATGGGATTATCAATACTTGTTTCATTATGGCCGGGAATATTGGGTCACGGTATGCATCCTTGAAGGAGACAGTGAAGAGCAGGCAATGAAAGGGAAAGAGGTGCATCGTTTTGAATTTGGCCGCGAAGGGAACCTCTATGCCTACAATGGGAAAGAATTAGAGGATTTGGTGGTCAGAGGGAATAAAGGCGACATTGAATTCACTTATGAGAATAAACGCATAGAAATTCTCAATATGAGCCAGTTTGACCTTTCCGATCGTTCTCATAGAAACATTACGGTAGCACAATATGATGCTAAAAAGGAGGAGCTACTCATCTACGATGAATATGAACTGAATAAAAGAGGCTTCCCGATAAAAAGAGAAAGAATAACCGATACAAATAAAAAATATACAAGGACATATAAATACCTTGAATACCACGATGACGGCGTATGGAAAATCAGGAAGGTGAAGGATCCTGAAAGACCGGATAAGCAATCGTGGTATGAATACCTGTACAAGATTTATTAATCCCAATAAATCATAAACGCCCAATCAATGTACCAACATAGTGTATCATAAGCATATTTTTCATCTCCGCGAAGAATTAATAAGCAATGTGCCGTTCTTTTTCATTAAATGTCAGGGTCTTTCTCTTTAAATGAAAGACTTATTCTCTTTAAATGTTAATAGCCTAACCATTTTTTTCGTACCTTTGCGAAATCTTACGGAAAAAGAGGAAACTATGAAGAAAGAAAGTCAAGTGATATTCGACCGCAATGTGATAGAATTTGTCACCGTGGCGGCCGAGTTCTGTAATTTTGTAGAGCAGGCTGAAAGCAAGTCGCGTGCCGACGTGGTGGATACGTTGCTCAAACTGCTCCCCTTGCTTTATCTGAAAGCATCCCTGTTGCCGCCCTGCGAGGTGATGGGCGAAGAGGAGCCGGAAAACTACGTCACGGAGGAAACCTACGAAGTGTTGCGCCTCAACTTAGCGGACATCCTGGGCGATCGGGACGATTACCTGGATGTGTTCGTCAGCGACATGAAGTACAGCGACCAGCCGGTGGCACGCAACATATCGGAAGACTTGGCGGATATTTATCAGGACATCAAAGACTTCATCTTCGTTTTCCGCCTGGGACTGAACGAAACGATGCACGACGCTCTGGCCACCTGCCAAGAGAACTTCCGCCTCTACTGGGGACAGAAACTGGTCAACACCTTGCGTGCCTTGCATGAAGTGAAATATGCTACTTTACCTTCCACCGAAACTCCTGACGAACTATGATTATCCGACGAACTCTTGATAAGGAAACGCTGAAAGAGATGCCCAAGGCTGCTTTCGAAGGACAGATACACGTGGTGCAGACTCCGGCCGAAGCCGAACAGGCTGCGGCCTACCTGCGTCGGTGTCCCATCTTAGGCATTGATAGCGAGACGCGCCCTTCGTTCAGCAAAGGACACGTATACAAAGTGGCCCTGCTACAAGTATCGTCCGACGAACATTGTTTCCTCTTCCGCCTGAACCTGACCGGGCTGACACTGCCTGTCATCCAGCTGCTCGAAAGTCCGCAAATCACCAAAGTGGGGCTTTCACTGAAAGATGACTTCATGATGCTGCACCGCCGGGCTCCTTTCCAACCACGTGCCTGCATCGAGTTGCAGGAGTATGTACGTCCGTTCGGCATTCAGGAAATGAGTTTGCAGAAGATATACGGCATCCTGTTCGGACAAAAGATTTCCAAGTCGCAACAGTTGAGCAATTGGGAAGCCGATACATTGACGCGGCCTCAGCAACTCTATGCCGCCACCGATGCTTGGGCGTGCCTCAACATCTATCACAAGCTGCAGGAACTGAAACAGACAGGGGACTTTGAAATAGAAACTCCCGCCAACGAATCCTCCAAACTTCAATCTTAATATAGGTATATAAATATGTATAAGGTCTATCTCAAATCCGGTAAAGAAGAATCATTGAAACGTTTCCATCCGTGGGTGTTTTCTGGAGCCATAGCCCGCATTGACGGAGAGCCCGAAGAAGGTGAGGTTGTCGAAGTCTACACGGCACAGAAGGAATTCATCGCCAAGGGACATTTCCAAATAGGCAGCATTGCCATACGGGTATTGACCTTCCGGCAGGACGAAGCCATCGATTTCAACTTCTGGAAACAAAGACTCAGCAGTGCGCTTGCCCTGCGCCTCAGCATTGGCATAGCCGAACGTCCGGACAACAACACATACCGCTTGGTACACGGCGAGGGAGACAATCTGCCGGGGCTGGTGATCGACATCTATAACCGTACAGCCGTGGTGCAAGCCCACTCGGCCGGTATGCACCTGGAGCGTATGACTATTGCCGAAGCGCTTCACGAGGTAATGGCCGACCGGATAGACCATATTTACTATAAATCGGAGACAACCCTTCCCTTTAAAGCCGACCTTTATCCGGAGAACGGTTTCCTGCGAGGCAAGAGTACGGATAACATCGCCTTGGAATATGGCTTAAAGTTTCACATCGACTGGCTGAAAGGACAGAAGACGGGGTTCTTTGTGGACCAACGGGAGAACCGGGCTTTGCTGGAGCGGTATGCCGCCGGACGCAACGTACTGAACATGTTCTGCTACACGGGCGGTTTCTCCGTCTATGCCATGCGGGGCGGAGCCAAGCTGGTGCATTCGGTGGACAGTTCGGCCAAAGCCGTTGACCTGACCAACCAGAACATAGCGCTCAACTTCCCCGACGACACGCGCCACAGGGCGTATGCCGAAGATGCCTTCAAGTATTTGGACCGCATGGACCCTGTGTACGACCTCATCGTCCTCGACCCGCCCGCTTTTGCCAAGCACCGGGATGCCCTGCGTAATGCGTTGATAGGCTATCGCCGGCTGAATGCCAAAGCTTTCGAGAAGATACGGCCGGGAGGCATCTTGTTTACATTCTCGTGTTCGCAAGCAGTCAACAAGGAGCAATTCCGCACCGCCGTGTTCACAGCAGCAGCCCTGTCAGGACGCCGGGTACGCATTCTGCACCAACTCACGCAGCCTGCCGACCATCCGGTAAACATCTACCATCCTGAAGGCGAATATTTAAAAGGATTGGTGCTTTATGTAGAATAAGTCCGATAAAAAAGGGGACAAACAGCAAAAAAGAGTTAATAAAATGCAGTTTTCTGCTCTTTTTGTATGTTGTATAACATAAAAGCCATATCTTTGCACTGTGTTTTTCATGGTATTAGATTTAAGGTTAATGAAGATTGGGTGTCTGGGATAGATACCCTTCTTTTTTTATATCCTTTCCTCTTTTCTTTTTTATCCTGAAAAAAGCTTTCCCACATTTGTTTTTCTAAGTCCGTCATCGTATTTTTGTATCCTTATGAAAAACGACTGAACGTATGAACATCAAATTCAGACTTACTGCCATGCAGTTTTTGCAGTTCTTCATCTGGGGAACATGGCTTATTTCATTGGGAGGATACATGGGTAGCTCCCTTCATTTTGAAGGAGGACAAATCGGTGCCATCTTTGCTACGATGGGCATTGCCGCTTTATTTATGCCCGGCCTCACCGGCATCATTGCCGACAAGTGGGTAAATGCCGAACGCCTGTACGGCATTCTTCACCTGATAGGTGCCGGAGCTTTGCTATATGCTTCGACCAGTACTAGCTACACACACATGTATTGGGCCATGTTGCTGAACATGCTGGCCTATATGCCTACCCTGTCCCTGGCCAACACGGTATCATACAATGCGCTGGAGAAATACCATTTGGACTTGGTGAAAGACTTTCCCCCCATCCGGGTGTGGGGAACCATCGGCTTCATCTGTGCCATGTGGACGGTGGACCTGACCGGCTTCAAGACGGGTCCTGCCCAGTTGTACGTGGCCGCCACGGCAGCCGCCTTATTGGGTCTATATGCGTTCACCTTACCTCCCTGTCCGCCCGAGCGCAACGAGAACAAGACCATCCTGTCGGCTTTCGGCCTGGATGCCCTCGTTTTATTCAAGCAGAAGAAGATGGCCATTTTCTTTTTGTTCTCCATGCTATTGGGAGCCGCTTTACAGATTACCAACACGTATGGTGACCTGTTTCTACGCTCCTTTGCTTCCATCCCTGAATATGCCGACTCGTTCGGAGTCAAGCACTCGGTCATCCTGCTCTCTGTCTCCCAGATGAGTGAAACCCTGTTTATCCTGGCCATACCTTTCTTCTTGAAACACTTTGGCATCAAGCGGGTGATGCTGATCAGTATGTTTGCCTGGGTGTTCCGTTTCGGGCTCTTCGGATTGGGGAATCCGGGTGACGGATTGTGGATGCTGATTCTTTCCATGATTGTCTATGGCATGGCATTCGATTTCTTCAACGTATCGGGTTCTCTGTTTACGGAGCTAGAGGCACACTCCAGCATACGGGCCAGTGCGCAAGGGCTGTTCTTCATGATGACCAACGGTTTTGGTGCCTTTATTGGCGGCTATGCCAGCGGTGCCGTGGTAGACGCTTTCTCCGTATATGGCGAAGGAGGCGTGCTCATCAGTCGTGAATGGACACCGATATGGCTGATATTTGCCGCTTATGCACTGGTCATCGGCATCTTGTTTGCGTGGGTATTCCGTTATAAACATACACCTGAGAAATAGTTTCATACCCAATTCTTTCGAGCATTACAGTTTGGTTTATCAATAACTATGAATAAAGCTAAAGTAGAATTGCAAGTGGTCAACATAGTGAGCAGTCAGGTAGAAGCCGGAGCCTACGCCTTGCTACTCGCTGAAAAGAATGGAAACCGCCAAATACCCATCATCATCGGTGCCGTAGAAGCGCAAATCATTGTCATGGAAATGCGGGGTATTATCCCACCACGTCCGCAAACCCACGAACTGTTTGCTTCCGTCATCGAAGTATTGGGGGCAAGTATCCTCCGGGTACTCATCTACCGGGTAAACAACGGTATTTATTATTCCTATATTTTTCTGGGTTCGGGAGACAAACTAATTCGGGTAGATTCCCGTACCAGTGATGCTATTGCCTTGGCCTTGCACACCCATTCTCCCATCTTCATCTATGAAGAAATCCTGGAAGCGGAGAAAATAGACCTGGGAGCCTCCTCCGAAGAAGAGGCACCTTCGCCGGAGCCCCCCTTGCAGTCCGTGGAAAGCATACAGGCAGCATTAAAGAAAGCTGTCGATGATGAAAACTACGAACAGGCGGCTATCCTGCGCGATATGATTAATAATTTGAAAAACTCCAATCAGAAAGACTAATGCACGTATTCTATACCCCCGACATACAAACCCGGGCCGAATTGCCTGAAGAAGAAGCCCAGCACGCCGTCAGAGTATTGCGGCTGCAAGCAGGCGATGAAGTGACACTGACCGACGGCCAAGGCAACTTCTACCGGGCGGCCATCAGTACGGCTACACTCAAACATTGCCTGGTGCAAGTGTTGGAGACCATTCCCCAAGCGCCTTTGTGGCAAGGACATCTGCACATTGCCATGGCGCCCACCAAAAACATGGACCGCACGGAGTGGTTTGCCGAGAAAGCGACAGAAATAGGTTTAGACGAACTGACTTTCCTCAACTGCCGCTACTCGGAACGGAAAGTCATCAAGACCGAACGCATCCGCAAGATTCTGGTATCGGCCATCAAGCAATCACTCAAGGCACGCCTGCCCCGCCTGAACGAAATGACCGACTTCGACCGGTTCATCAGCCAGCCGTTCAGCGGACAAAAGTTCATAGCCCACTGCTACGAAGGCGAGAAGCCCTTGCTGAAAGACATCCTGCAACGCGGTGAAGATGCCCTGGTACTGATTGGCCCGGAAGGAGACTTCAGCGAAGAAGAGGTGCAGAAAGCCATCGGGCAGGGTTTCCGTCCCATCAGTCTGGGACGTTCGCGCCTGCGTACGGAAACGGCAGCCTTAGTGGCCTGCCATATTCTCAATTTAGCAAACCAATAATTCTACAAATATGATACAGAAGATTCAAAATTCCCATCCGGCTATGCTGCTTTTGGTAGCCTGTCTATTGGCAATCGTCACCTCCTGCTCCAAGCAAGGAGAATATACCGATGCCATCCCCACCACTGCCACCGAACTGATATCGGTCAATCTGAAAGCCTTGGCGCAAAAGGCCGGACTAAACGAGGCAGAGAACCAAACGACCCTGAACAAACTGACCGAAACACTGAAAAACGGACTGGGTGCCGACATGCAACAACAGGTAGAAAGCTTTATGAGCAATCCCGACCATGCAGGTATCGACTTCTCGGCTCCCGTATATCTCTTCCATGCCTCCCAGCCGGCTTTGCAGGGACTGGTTGCCAAAGTCAGCAATCGGGACAAACTGGAAAATTTCCTGCAAGCCACCCAGAAGGAAGAACTCTTGGCAGGCCTGCAAACGGCGGACGATTACAGTTTCACCTACAGTGAGGAGCTGTTTATTGCCTTCAATGCCACGACCTTGCTGGCCATCGGTACACAATCGTCCATGGACATCGGACAAATGTGCAACAACGCAACCCAATTACTAGCCCAATCGCGAGAGAACAGTGTCCGCTCACAACCCTACTTCGCCCAACTGCAAGAGCAAAACGGAGACATCCAAGTCCTCTTCAGCTTTGAAAGCCTGAAAAAGCTCTATGCCCAATACCCCATCCAGCAATTACCCAGCCACATCGACTTGAATGACCTGAAATTCATAGCCAATCTGGCTTTCGAGAATGGGCGTATCACCCTGCAAGGCACTACCTATACCGACAATGAAGCCTTGAAGGCGCTGCTCGAGAAGCAAAATCAAGCCAGCCATCCCACCAATGGCAGGTTCATCCCCTACTTCCCGCAAAACACATTGATGTGGATGAACTGGGGAATCGACGGAGAGAAACTCTACGAACTGCTACAAGCCGACGAAACCCTTCAAAGCCAAATCCCCACCGAAGAAAACGAGTTCCTTAAATCCACCCTCAGTGCCTTCCGCAACGACATCACCGTGGGCATTACCGGCATCACCATGAGTGGCAATCCCTCTTTCTTAGCCTATGCAGAGACTTCAGACCCCAACCTGCTGACCTCTCTCTACCAACAAAGTGAAGAGATGAACTTGAACAGCTATTTCCGGTGGAGCCCGCTGAACGAGAACGATTATTTGCTCAAAGCCGGCACCCAATCGGTCTACTTAGGCATGCGGGGCAATGACCTGTTCATCACCAACGACAAAGCCCAATACGACCGCATCGGACAGGAGGCTTCTCCGTCAATCCAAGCATGCGACTACATGGCCGACGTCACGGGACAACCGATAGCCGTCATTCTCAACACCGAAGCCCTGTTCGGACTTCCCATCGTCAAGCTGGCCATGGGTTTCCTAAGCCCGACCTACCGGGCCTATCTGAGTGCTGCCGAGAACATCACGTACATCGGCATCACCGGCCAACAGCAGACCGGCAACCTGTTCCTGCAACTGAAAGACAAAAACACCAATGCCCTGAAACAATTGGTTGACCTCGCCAAAGAGTTTGCCGGCATGTAAAAACTCACGTAAAAACAGCATGAACCAGATACACCTGCGGCAAACACTTCCCCAAGTGTTTGCCGATCGGGAGGCCATCACTTCCGACGTATGGCACCGCGATGTCACTTTCCAAAAAGGAGAACGTTACCTGATAGAAGCCGCATCGGGCACCGGGAAATCCTCGCTTTGCAGTTACCTCTATGGCTACCGCAACGATTATCAAGGCATCATCTGTTTCGACGAACAGAATATCCGTTCCCTTCGTGCCTCCGACTGGACCAACCTGCGCCGGCGTTCGGTCAGCATCCTGTTTCAGGAACTCCGTCTCTTCCCCGAACTGACGGCTCTGGAAAACATCGGACTCAAAAACCGACTGACCGGCTTCAAGAAGAAAAAGGAAATCCTCACCCTGTTCGAAGCACTCGGCATTGCCGATAAAGCCGGCGAACCGGTCGGCAAGCTATCTTTCGGACAGCAACAGCGCGTCGCCTTCATCCGTAGCCTGTGCCAGCCTTTCGACTTCATCCTGCTGGACGAACCGGTCAGCCACCTGGACGAAACGAATGCAAGCATCATGGCCCGCCTGCTCAGTGAAGAAGCCACCCGGCAAGGAGCCGGCATCATCGTCACCTCGATTGGAAAACATCTCGAAATGGACTATAACCACCTACTGCACTTATGAACAAACTGGTTTGGAAACTACTGCGCCGCCACATCAGCGGTGCACAACTCTGCGGATTCTTTTTAGCCAGCCTCGTAGGGATGACCATCATCCTGCTGGGCATACAGTTCTACCGGGACGTAGCTCCCCTACTCACCGGTGGAGATAGCTTCCTCAAGAAAGACTACATCGTGGCTACCCGCAAGATAAGTACCTTGGGTAGTCTGACCGGACGAAGCAGCACCTTCTCCCCTTCGGACATCGACGACCTGCGTAGGCAACCTTTTACCCGCAGCATAGGCGCCTTCACACCATCGCTGTTTCAAGTATCAGCCGGACTGGGTATGGAAAAAGCCGGTATTCATCTTTCTACGGAGATGTTTTTCGAATCCGTTCCCGACGAATACATTGATGTACCACTCGACCGTTGGCATTTCGACCCGCAGGCACACACCATTCCCATCATCATCCCCCGCAACTACCTGAACCTCTACAACTTCGGGTTCGCCCAAAGCCGGAGTCTCCCGAAGCTGTCCGAAGGATTGATGAACCTCATCCGCATGAATATCCGGCTAAACGGCAACGGCCTGTCCGAGTCGTTCCAGGGACAAATCGTAGGCTTCTCCAACCGGCTGAACACCATCCTCGTGCCCCAAGCGTTTATGAACTGGGCCAACGAACGTTATGCACCGGGACAGCAGGCACAACCTTCCCGCCTGATTGTAGAGGTGAACAATCCCACCGACACCGCCATCAACCGCTACTTCAGCGAGAAAGGCTACGAGACCGAAGGCAATGCCTTGGATGCCGGAAAGGCGACCTACTTCCTGCGGCTGGTCACCGGCATTGTCACCGCCATCGGCATAGTCATCAGTCTGCTTTCACTCTACATCCTGATGCTGAGCATCTTCCTGCTCCTACAAAAGAACAAGGATAAGCTCTACAACCTGCTGCTCATCGGCTACAGTCCCCGTCAGACAGCCCTGCCCTACTACCTGCTCACCACAGCCTTGAACGGAGCCGTCTGGTCGCTTTCCATCGGATGCGTTGCCCTGTTGCGTCATTCCTACCTCGGCTTCCTCCGGGAACTGGCTCCGCAAGCCTCCGGCAGTTCATTAGGAGTCAGCCTGCTCATCGGTTTCGTCCTGGCCCTTCTGGTATCGCTGCTCAACGCCTGGGCCATCCGGAAACAAATAGGTCGGCTTATGCAGGGGAAACAGAAATTATAAAGTTCAAGAGAAGGGAAAGAGGCTGTATCCGAGTTAAACAGACTTGCATAAGGATGCAGCCTCTAATATCTCATTAAGCTATACATTAACCGCTATTTCCAAATGCTATATTGGCCTGACTCATAAAGAAAACAATAGGATAACCAATAGTACCTTCATATTCTATTAAAAACTACTCATTAAACAATTCATATAGGATAATTTCCATATTTTTAAAATCATAATTATTAAAATCCGATATATCTCGCTCAAGATTAAAAGGTTCGAGAGAAGTCTCACAATCTATCCTTATCGTACCATTAGATAATATTACGCGTGTTAACCTAATCAGAGTTTGAGATATTGGTGAATTTTCTTTTCCTTCTTTTTGTAACAAAGTGATGTTCCAATTGATGGTCTGTTTCAAAATGAATTTAGTAAATAAAGGCTTATTGAGTACTACCAGCGAATCATTCTTATCATGATCTTTATATTCATAATAAGATAATAAGTTTCTTCTAGAGAAAATAGTACACGACACATTTTTTGCCGTAAGATCCCCATTAGTTTCTATAATGAAAATAGTATCATTTTGAAGATTTATATCCAATAATTCGAGTACATCAAATCGTTTGCGATAAGAATGATAAGTATTTATCTCATCTTCAATCATAAAATAATAAGGGGCTTCACTAGTGTCCACTAAAATAAATTAAGGGTTAGTTCAGTTACAGATTGTAAGGATCCAGTAGTTTTGCTTTGTCCG